>JABDRA010000252.1 GCA_013041995.1 Anderseniella sp.
CACCTTTCAGCCGGGCGCGGGCCAACGTTCCCCAGAAGGAGATCGATGCATATGTCACTACTGTCAAACGCATTCATACAAGCTGGTTGAGGCGGTTGATGGATGATGCGGCAAGTTGGGTAGGCGAGGATATTACCGAAAGTGTACGCCTGAAAACGCATCTGCCCCAGGGTGATCCGGAAGTGGAGATTCCCAAGCTGATATCCGATGTTCAGGCAGACCTGGTGATCATGGGCACGATTGCGCGAACCGGGGTTTCCGGACTGGTAATGGGCAACACCGCTGAGACCATACTGGATCAAATCACCTGCTCCGTGCTCGCGGTCAAGCCCGCAGACTTCGTATCCAGCGTGACCCTTGATGAATGATCAAGGAGATCATGCCCCTATATATACCGGACGTACGGCGATCATTGAAATCGACATTGTCTCGAGAGAAATTTGCAATCAACTTGAGACCACGCACTGGCGGGGGCCTGACGCGGCCGCCGACAGGGCAGAATCGGATCGGCAAGGGCTCCGGTCGTTTCCGGTTATTTCACCGTCATGCAAGTGCAAGGCGCATTCTGGCTTACCTTGTGCGACACACTTCCAAGCAACAGGCTGGCCAGTCCGCCAAGGCCGCGGCGGCCTGTTATAATCAGGTCTGCGCCCGATTTTTCGGCCTGTTGCAGAATTTCCTCAGCCGGATCGCCATTGCCAATAATACATTCAGCCGGCGTGCAACCCTGGCTTTTTGCCTGTTTCACGGCCTGCGCCATGACCTGTTTTCCGGCTTCCGCAATTTTTTCCGGAGCGGGAGCAATGGCAACGGCACCAGACCCGACTGCTATTGCAGTGGTTTCCAGTTCAGGCGAGTGAACCAGGTGAATTTCTGACTTGTACTTGCCTGCAATATCGCAGGCTGTTGCCAGCGCGTGCTCAGCCTGTTCGGATCCATCAATTGCAACGACGATAGTTTTAAACATGTCAGCCACCTCAATGTTGACGATGACTGTCATGTTAGAGTGCGGAAATGCTACACATCTTGATGTAAATCAAACGTTGTCTTGGTTTGGTATGACCTGATCTGCGAAAGTGCCTTGAATCGTCGCATAGCTGCCGCGTGCCATTGGAAAAGCCCCGATACCTGATTTGATGAACTCCGGCTCCGAGTCGGGGGCATTTTCATGTAAGTTAAACTTATAATTTTGATTAGTTTTTATCTCTTTTTGTTAGAAAAACACATATTATAGATAGACGAATGATGGTGCCTGTCCACTTAATGGAGCAATGATTTGTCGTCCAACCCTGATGACTTGGAGGTTTCGGTGTGGCGCGGTGACAATGCGTCCGGCCGGTTTGAGGACTTCAGGGTTCCGGCGCAGGAAAACCAGACCATTCTGGACGTGGTCTCGTGGATTCAGCAGCATCGCGATCCCACGCTGTCTTACCGCTATGCGTGCCGTGTCGGGATGTGCGGGTCCTGCGCCATGATGGTCAACGGCGTGCCGCGCTGGACGTGCCGTACCCATGTGAAAGTCGCGCTGAAGCACAACCGGATCAGCATCGGCCCGCTGCGCAACCTGCCGGTCATCAAGGACCTGGCAACAGACATGGACCCGTTCTTCGACAAGTGGGTGGCCGCCGAAGGCATGCATCACCCGTCACGGACACGCGATGACTCCATTGAACAGATTGATCCTGAAGACGGTGCGCGGTTGGAAGCCAACAAGGGCATCGAATGCATCAATTGTTCTGTCTGTTATGCGGCTTGCGATACGGTGGCCGGCAATGATGATTATCTCGGACCGGCGGCCCTGCAACGGGCATGGACGCTGTACAATGATGCCAAAGACGCCGGCAAGCTGAACATCCTTGAAGCAGTCTCGGGCACCGGTGGCTGCCATAACTGCCACAGCCAGGGCAGTTGCAGCCACTATTGCCCCAATGATCTGAACCCGATGGCGGCGATTGCCGGTTTGAAGCGGGCAACGGCACTCTCCTTTCTCAAAGGGAGCAAATAGCATGCTGACCGTCAGGCTTTACATGCTGCAGCGCATTACCGCACTGGCGATGGCGCCGCTGGTGCTCGGGCATCTGGCGGTGATGATCTATGCGGTGCAGGGCGGACTGTCGGCAGCCGAGATACTGGGACGTACACAAGGTAGTATTGCCTGGTTCCTGTATTATGGCGCATTTGTCATCGCTGTATCGATCCACGCGGCTATCGGGTTGCGCGTCGTCGTGCATGAAGTGCTGGGTCTTAAAGGCGCGCTTCTGGACCTGTTCACATGGGCAACAGCGGCAGGCCTGTTCCTGCTTGGCGCACGTGCGGTCATGGCGGTGACCTTGTCATGATACGTCCGCATCGCACTCACGCGCTTTGGTACGCCTTCATCCTGCATCGCATTTCAGGTGTCGCGCTGGCGCTGTTTCTGCCGGTGCACTTTTACACGCTTGCCTTGGCCCTGACCGATCCTGAGCGTCTCGACGGGTTTTTCCGGTGGACCGAACTGGCGGTTGTCAAATTTGCCGAATTCGGTCTGGTGTTCCTGCTGGCGCTGCACATGTTTGGCGGCCTGCGGTTGATGGCGCTGGAGTGACTGCCCTGGTCTGACCGGCAGAAAACGCTGGCGGCAGGTGCGGCAGCGGTGTCGTTTCTGATTTCCGGCGTGTTTCTCCTGAGGGCGATATAGCCATGATATCCATCAGCTCGTTTGAACGCCATGACACCGACATACTGATCCTGGGCACCGGCGGTGCCGGCATGTTTGCCGCCCTGCATGCACAGCAATCGGCAGCACCTGGAACCAAAATCACCATTGCCGTGAAGGGCCTGATCGGTAAATGCGGCTGCACCCGCATGGTGCAGGGCGGTTACAATGTGGCGCTTGGCGGCGGCGATACGGTTGAACGCCATTTCATGGACACCATCAACGGCGGCAAGTGGCTGCCCGACCAGGATATGGCCTGGAAACTGTGTGAGCAGGCGGTGGTGCGCATACGCGAGCTGGAAAATGAAATCGGCTGTTTCTTTGACCGCAATGCCGACGGCACGCTGCACCAGAAAGCGTTTGCCGGCCAGACAGCCGACCGGACGGTTCACAAGGGCGACCTCACTGGCATTGAAATCATCAGCCGGTTGATGGAACAGGTGCTCAGCCGGCCGATTGAAAAGCTGCAGGAGCACCGGGCCATTGGCCTGATCCCGACGAAGGACGGTTCGGCCATTGCCGGTGTGCTGTTCATCGACATGCGTACCGGCAAGTTTCGCTTTGTCCGGGCAAAAGCAGTGATGATGGGAACCGGCGGCGGGCCGACCATGTACAAATATCATACCCCGTCCGGCGACAAGACAATGGATGGCCTGGCCATGGCCTTGCGTGTCGGATTGCCGCTGCGTGACATGGAAATGGTGCAGTTCCACCCGACCGGCCTGCTGGCAGGCGATCATACCAAGATGACCGGCACGGTGCTTGAGGAAGGTTTGCGCGGGGCCGGCGGACACTTGCTGAACGGTGCTGAAAAACGGTTCATGTTCGACTATGACGCTCTAGGCGAACGTGCCACCCGTGACCTGGTCAGCCGCGGCATCTATGCGGAGATGCGCAAGAACAACTCATCCAAAAACGGTGGCGTCTATATTTCGATGGGCCATCTCGGGCCTGACAATGTGCGTAAAAAATTCAAGGGCATGGTGCAGCGCTGCGCAGACAGCGGGTTTGACCTGGCTGCAGGTCTGGTCGAAGTCGTGCCGACAGCGCACTACTTCATGGGTGGTGTTGTGGTGGACACAGATACGCGTACCGGACTGGAGGGGCTCTATGTTGCCGGAGAAGATGCCGGCGGCGCACATGGGTCGAACCGGCTCGGCGGCAATGGAGTTGCCAACTCAACCGTTTATGGCGGCGTTGCAGGCGATGTGATGGGCGCCGACATCAAGAAGGTGAACGTATTGCGTGATCCCGATGAAGCCGTTCTGTCGGATGAAATGGAGCGGGCGCAATTGCCGTTGTCAAAGAACCCCGGCAATGTCCAGCGACTGCGCCACGAACTGCAGGAAGCCATGTGGGATGATGTCGGCGTGCTACGGACAGCCACCGGCATGAAGCGTGGTATTGCCCGGATTGCGGAAATCAGGTCTGAACTGGCGGAAACCGGCGTGGCGTCGGACAATCTGGCGTTCAATCTGACCTGGCATGACTGGCTGAACATGGCGAGCCTGTGTGACGTGTCAGAGGTTATCGCGAAAGCAGGGCTCGCACGGGAAAACTCCCGTGGCGCACACTACAGGGAGGATTTCCCTGACAGTGGGACGATGGAAAGTTCATATTTCACCGTTGCCCGCAAGCAGGGTGACAATGTTGATGTGTCCCGCGAAGCGGTTCAGTTTACAATCGTCAGACCCGGCGAGACGATATTGCCTGAAGGTGAACCGGAAACCCTGGTGGAGGCTGCGCAATGATCCCGATTGATCTGATTCAGAAAACTGCTGAAACCCTGATGGACAAGGCGGCCATTGAAATCCCGGATGATTATCTGGAAGGCCTGAAAGCTGCCGCAAGTGTGGAAGACGGTGACCTGTCATCCTTCGTGCTGCAGGCCATGCTGGAAAACTACAAGGCGGCCAAGGAAGACCGTCGCGCCATGTGCGGTGATACGGGAACACCGCGCTGGTATGTGAAAATGGGCAATGAAACCCAGGTTGAAGGCGGTCCTGTCGCGCTGGAAGCGGCGTTGCGCCGTGCCACCGCCAACGCCACCAATGGTGTTCCATTGCGCCCCAACCGCGTGCATCCGCTATGGCGAACCGATCATGACAACAATGTCGGTATCGGTGCGCCGGAGATTGAGTATGGCTATGAGCCGGGCGGTGAATGGATTGACCTGATCACGGTGCACAAGGGCGGATTGTTCGGTACCGACTACCGTATGCTGTTTCCGTCCGACGGCATTCAGGGCATCAAGCGGTTTTTCCTCGACAGCCTGGTGTCCTTCGGCAAGCGCGGCCTGGCCTGTCAGCCGGCGATAATCGGCATCGGGCTGGGTGGCTGCAAGGACACCTGCATGGTGCTGGGCAAGCGCGCGGCCTGCCTGCGCACGGTGGGTGACAGGAACACCGATCCGAAGATCGCCGAACTGGAACTGGAATTTACCGAGCTGGGCAATTCCATCGGCATGGGCGCGATGGGCTTTGTCGGCAAGTCCATGGTCATCGATACCCATATCGAGGTGGGCTATTGCCACACCGGCGGCATGCAGATGTCGGTGCATGCGTTTTGCCTGTCATCGCGCCGCGCGGTGGCTCGAGTTTTCGCCGACGGGCGTGTGGAACACCGCACCGACCCTCAATGGTTCACTGATTATCAACGCCGGGAGACTGTGGAATGGGAAATGCCCGCAAGCCACGAGAAATCCGCCTGAGTACGACACCGACCGCTGAAGCGCTGGCTGAACTGCGACTGGGTGACATCGTCTACCTGGACGGGCTGATGTATACGGCGCGTGAAGGTGTCTACAAGCGGGCGCTTGAAGACAAGGCCAATATTCCATTGGAATTGCCGTCACAAAGTGCAGCGAATTTTCATTGCTCGCCGGCGGCCCGGATCAATCCGGACGGCAGTTTCGAAATGGGGGCGGTGACGGCAACCGCATCGTTCCGGTTTGCCAAATGGCTGCCGGAATGGCTGGCCAAGTCCGGTGCCAAGCTGGTGATCGGCAAGGGCGGCATGACCAGCAAGGATTACAAGAGCTATTTTGTGCCCAACGGGGCGATCTATCTGAGCACGGTCGGCTATGGGACAGGTGCGCTGCTCGGGCGCGGTGTTGAAAATGTCGAGGCTGTGCACTGGAACGAAGAACTCGGCCTTGCGCAGGCCATGTGGGTGATTCGCTGCAAGAAGATGGGACCGTTCATCGTTGCCTCAGACCTTGACGGCAACTGTCTGTTCGAACGGGAAAACGAGCTCATTTCGAAGAACCTGCACAAGGCCTATGAGGGCACCCGACCGGCAACGCTGAAACGGTTTGGCGAAACCGATGACAAGAGCGACGAACTGATCGGCTGACCAAGCGAGGCGGCTTGCCATTGGCCAGAATCTTCCCGGTGAGGGCGTTCATATGCTGCGGCACCACCAAACAAACTGACCTTTCCTGAACGACAGAAAATACGAAGGACTGATTTATGTCATCTCATGAGTCTGAGACCCCCTGGACCGACATCAACAGCGGTGTCGTACGTCATGCAATCGCGGTTGATCAACTGGGAACCGCCACAATCACGCCTGACGGTGAATTTGAGGCAGGCTCCAACGCCTCGTTCACACTGACCTATACGGCGGGTCTGTTTGGCATCGACGATTCCGGCAGCTTGCGGGTTTGTTTCCGCTTCGCCTCGGACCAGAGTAATCCGCAGTTTGATGACCCGGCCGGTCCCAACTACACCACGGTCGAAGCTTCAAACGGGGCTGTCCTGCAGGTCCGCTGGGACCCCAAGGCCAATGTGCGTCCCTGGGACCGCACTTTATGGATCAAGGTTGTCAAAGGCTACCTGACCGAGGGCGATACCATCACCATCCGTTTTGGCATCACTGATCAAGGCGGCCCCGGCATGCGCCTGCAGACCTTCTGCGAAGACACGTTTGAATTCAGGGTGCTGGTGGACCCGATTGCCACGTTCAACTTCCAGCCGCTTCCGGTTCAGCCGATGATCGCCATCGTTCCAGGCGCTCCGGAGCGGTTCATAGCTGTATTGCCGACACGCCGGCGCGTGAACGAAAAGTTCGTGTTGAAACTCAAGGGCGAAGACAAGTGGGGCAATCCGTCAGACAAATGCAACACGCTGCTTAAAGTTGAAGCCGATGGTGTAATTCACGGACTTCCAGGAACCGTGCATCTCAAGCCAGGTGAGTTCAAACTCGAAATTCCGGGACTGTCTGTTGCTGATGCCGGGCGAGTTTCGGTACGCCTTCTGGATGAAGGCGGCGCGGTGGTTGCCAGTTCGAACCCGCTCATGGTCGAGGACACGGATCTTGTGCATTTCTGGGGCGATGTGCACGGGCAATCCGAGGAGACGATTGGGACCGGGTCAGCGGATCAATACTTCACGTTTGCCCGTGAGTTGGCATTTGTCGATGCCTGCGCACACCAGGGCAATGACTTTCAAATCACTGACGAATTCTGGGCCGAGCTCAATGCACTGACCGCAAAACACGATATGCCGGGCAGGTTTGTCGCTCTTCCCGGTTATGAATGGTCCGGAAACACAT
>JABDRA010000255.1 GCA_013041995.1 Anderseniella sp.
AGGTTGGGTTTGACAAGGCGGGAAGGGATCAGGCCAATGCACGGCCCGTCAAACGGCCAGGATCCCAACGATCTCCTTCCCGCTGCCAAAGCTACACCAAATCGAAGACACAGGATCCCCGTTTTCATGGCGATGACGGCAGTGATTATATCTAATCCGTGACACAAAATGAGCTCTGGCGAAGCGCAGCCGCAGGCTGCTTGCGTGAGCGATACAAACTCACACAAATCCGCTCCCTACCGCTCTTCCTTGAGATACCCACAGGTGGCTTCGCCGACGCCTTCGCACGGTTCATAGATGCGCACCGGCGACGTGGTGCCATCGTCAAACTCCAGCTGTATGGCAAGCGTCTTGATACTGTTGCTCTTGGCCCGCTGGGAGTGGATCTTGGCATCTTCGGGAATATTGTTCGGGATCAGCTTGTTGCACTCCGGCAGCGGCCATGTCTTGTCGAGCGCATCGGAGTTTTCCGAATAGCGCAGCTGCTTGATGCCGCAGCGCCAGGAAATCAGATGGGTCACATAATAAAGTTGCCGGCCCTGGTAAATCCGGTAGGCAACCCAGTTATCCTTGGTTGCCTCAAGGATGCTCTTGACCTGCTCAAGCGGCATCACCCGGGATTGTTGTTCCGCCGTCGCCGGTACACTCACCAGCACAGGCACTAGTGCCGGCAGCAGTGCCAGCATCAACAATCGCTTCATGACAGCTACTCTCATTTTCTCAAGTTTGCGCGGCGGATCAGCGGATGCCTGCCGAGCCTGCGGGTTTCCTTCGCGTCGAACCTGGCATGACGCTTGTCACAGGTTGCATTCGACTGTTTGTAGATGCGCTCCAGCTTGTTCAGCAGTTGCCCGCACGTCCTTGCGCGGGCCCGGTTGACCTTCTTTTCAGCCTTGCGCGCGCAGCTCAGCCAGATCTTGCGGTGCTGGCCCTCGTGCCATTTCACATGCTTGGCAAAAGCGCGCCAGTCCTTGCGCAGGCTGCGGCGCAAGCGCTTTTCCGAGCGGTGACGCGGCAGTTGGGTGGTGAAGTCGAGGCGGATGGTGTGCCTCTTGACGCGGCAGGATTTCTTACGCTCGGTGAACTCCCACTCGATGCGGCGTTTCATCTTTGTGCGCCCGACCCGGCCCTGCCCGCCCAGCAGCCGGTGCTGCTTCATCATCGATGAGACAATTGCCGCAGCATCCGACCCGTCGACGCGGTAATGCTGGTTTTTGGTTTTCACCTTGGGCCGCGCATCTGCCGCGGGACCGGTGATCAGGAAGGCAAGGCCGATGCAGATGGCCGCGAATCCGGTGTAAAAACGTGTATTCATGACACGAAAGCTAACCGGGGATTACGTAATGGACAACACGAAAATGCAGCTATGGTTGCTCACGCGGTGTCAACAAATCGCCATCTGCTGATAGCAGGTTTGGGCGAGGTCACCACGAATACACAATGAAGACAGGGTCAGGGTCATGCGGCACAATGGTACGGTGAAGTTTTTCAACACAACCAAGGGATATGGTTTCATCACGCCTGAAGACGGGTCAAAGGATGTTTTCGTCCACATTACCGCCGTTCAGGCCGCCGGCATTCCGGATCTCACCGATGGTGCCAGGCTGTCTTATGAGTTGCAGGACGACAAGCGCGGACGCGGCCAGCAGGCCATGGAACTGCAACTTCTGTAAGTCTCAGCAACAGTTTTGATCGACTTTAACCGATTGATCTTAAACACGTGATCGCGTCGCAAGATGCCTTGCGCCCCGATACTCCCCGTAAGGAATATTTGTTGCTCTAGCGCAAAAATCCCATTTACGCTATCATCACGCCATGAAATCGATGGCGTATTTTCTCATTTCAAGCCTTTTCCTGCTGGCTGCCCCTGCTGCCAGTGCCGATCCCAATTGTCGTTGCCGCCTGTACGGCGAGTATTATGAACTCGGCACCACCATGTGTATCCGCGGCAATCTGCGGCGCTGCGAGATGAACCTGAACAATACCTCCTGGAAACAGATTGCGGATTTCTGCCCGCAGGCAGGTCTCCAGCCACTGCCTCAATCCTCACCACAAAAAAAGCTCGCCAAGATTACTCCTGAATGACCCGCACTGCACTTGTCTTCCGTCACATGAGTGATGATACTGGCGGCTGTTTCCCCTACCTGCTGCGCGAGCGCGGTTTCGATGTCTCGTTTCTGGACTGGCACAAGGGCGAAACCCCTGATCGATTATCCAGTGTCGACCTGGTTGTCGTCCTGGGTGGGGCACAACAGGTCTGGGAGGAAGACGAACACCCCTGGCTGACAGCAGAAAAGGCCGTGATCCGCGATTGGGTGGAGACTCGCGCCAAACCCTATATCGGCCTCTGCCTGGGCCATCAGTTGCTGGCCACCTCACTGGGAGGCGATGTGGGCCACAGCGACACCACGGAGGTTGGCGTGTGCTCGGTGGCCTTCGATGAACGGGATCCGGTCCAGGGCCGGCGAACCGTCACCCAGTGGCACTCTGCAGAAGTGAAACGCGCACCCGACACAGCTCGGGTCCACGGGTCATCGGACCTGTGCGCCATTCAGATGATGACGGTCGACCGCCATGCCTACTCAACCCAGTTTCATCATGAATGGGATGTGAGCACCGTGCGCGGCTGGGCACCGTCGTGGCAGACAGAGATGAACAAGACCGTCAGATCCGACGAGGCTTATGCAAACTTTGTCGACCATGTCGAAGATGCCCAACCGCAGCTCACGTCGCTGACCCAGACCCTGTTTGATAAATTCATGACGGCGCAGGGCTGGTAGAGAACGGCGTGAGGTGCGGAACGTGCTGAGTAAAGCTGTTTGGGCATAAAGTTTATGTCGCTCACGCAAGCAGCCTTCGGCTGCGCTCCGCGGGGGCGCACTTCGTGCGACGGCCGGTCGGCCTTGCCTCAGCACCTTCGGTGCTTCGGAATGGAGTATTTCAGACCTGCTGTGATAAATTCTGAAACTAGGCCCGACGGGCCTCGCGCCGGTCAGGCCCGCCCTCGCGGAGCGCAGCCGTCAGGCTGCTGGCGTGAGCGGAATACAACAAGGCACGAAGTGCTGAGTAAAGCTGTTCGACCAGCAGGAACAACACATCACGCTACGATCGCCGATCCCAGGTAATTGTAGGCCAGGGGTTTCGGGCCGCTGATATAACCTTCTTCCATATCGCCGATTTTCCATCCGGCCTGCTCAAGCAGTTTCGGAATCGGGCGGCCTGAATGACAGCCGCCGGCAATCCGCTTCCATAGAGGATCGATGCGGCCCTGCCATTTGCGCACGCTTTCTTCCGGTGCGGCACCATGTTCAAGAAACAGCAGCCGGCCACCCGGTTTCAGGATGCGGCGCATCTCGTGCAACGCAGCAACCGGATCCGGGATGGTGCACAGTGAGTAAGTTACCAGCACCGTGTCTGCCGTGTGCTTGTCCAGGGGTATCTGCTCGCCGGACAGCCCGACCCGTTCCACTGGAACCACAGACTGGCGAACCCGGTCGCGACCGGCTTTCCACATGCGCTCATCCGGATCAATACCAATCACCTTGACGACTTTTCCCGCATCATAGTGCGGCAGGTTATGTCCCGATCCAATGCCGATTTCGACCACCAGGCCTTCCGCCTGTGGAACCAGCTTTCGGCATTGATCGGTTATCTCCGACATCCCGCACAAGCAGTTGATAAGACTCGGCATTATATGCCGGTTGTAAAAACTCATAACGAATTGCTCCATGTAATCGTTTGGTAGCAGTCCGTGTAGCGATCAACGTCCAGAAGGCATGTGCAGCAAATCACATACCGGTCTCGTCAGGCGCTCAACCTAGCAACCGGGACCGGTGCCGAACAATCTGCAGCGCGAGGCATTGAGCAGCATGTCTGCGATCACCGCCTGGCCTTCGGCAGTCGGGTGAAAAAACCCCGATACACCGGCCTGGTAATGATAGTCGATGGGCTGGCGCGGATTGCGCGCCAGTTGCTCAATCCGGCTGACGTAGAACTGCATCAGCACGCTGTCATTGAAGGTTCGAAACCAGCGCTGGCGCGGCGCATAGGCCAGCATGTCAGCCGGGCTCACCGGTTCCCAACCGCCATTGATCGATTGCAAAGATTTGAACGCATCGGACTTTCGCTCACCGCGCGCACACACAC
>JABDRA010000256.1 GCA_013041995.1 Anderseniella sp.
CGTGAAACCCGCGGTGCCCATGTCCACAATGAACGAGGTGATCAGCTTTTTCTTGCCGCGCGGTGTGTCTTCTTCGCCGCTGGCGGCATAAACGATAACGAAATCAGCAACATCGGCGTGAGAGATAAAGTGCTTCGTACCGTTGATGATCCAGTCGTCGCCATCGCGCACGGCTGTCGCCTTCATGCCGCGCAGGTCGGACCCGGCACCGGGCTCGGTCATGGCCATGCAGTCGATCTTTTCACCGCGTACACAGGGCAGGGTATAACGCTCGCGCTGCTCGTCATTACACGCCATCAGGATGTTCGACGGCCGGGCCACGCAATTCCAATGCAGGGCATAATTGGTGCGGCCGAGTTCCTTTTCATACAATACCCAGGATTGGGTATCGAGACCGGCGCCACCGACTTCTTCCGGCATGTTGGCAGCATACAGGCCCGCCTCTATGGCTTTGGCTTTCAATTCCTCGTACAGGTCGCGACGCAACTCGCCGGTGCGTTCGACTTCAGCTTCATGCGGATACAGCTCGTTTTCCACAAATGCCCGTGTGGTCTCCACGATCATGCGTTGTTCTTCAGTGAGGTTGAAGTCCATGACACTTACTCCGAGTGGTAGGTTTCGGTGTGGCCGTCCACTGATATGGCCTGACCGGAAATGAATTTGGCGGCGTCGGACGCCAGATACTGGCACAAATCGGCAATTTCGGATGCCTTCGCGAAGCGGCGCATGGAGGTGCCGGAAGCATTTTCAGCGCGCACCTTGTCTTGTGATTTGCCGGTCTTTGCAGCTTCTGCGGCAATCACCCGGTCCATGCGGTCGCCGTCCACGGACCCCGGGCAGATGGCATTGCAGCGGATGTTGAACGGACCTGCTTCTGCAGCCACTGATTTGGTGAACCCGATGACTGCCCACTTGGCCGCAGCATAGGGCGTGCGGAACGGACAGCCGAAAAGGCCGGCGGTTGATGACATGTTGATGATGCAACCGGACATTTGCGCCTTCATGACCGGAACAACACGGCGGCAGGTGAGCATTTGCGCATCAAGGTTGATGGCAAGACATTGCCGCCATGTGTCAAGTGTCATCTCTTCCACTGCGGCGGTGGGACCTGAAATGCCGGCATTGTTGACCAGCACATCGCAGCCGCCGAGATTGCTGAGTGCATCGCGCAGCCAGGCATCGACAGCGGCTTCATCGGTGACGTCGACCCTGGCAACACGTATGTTCGCATACTGTGACGCGAGCTGATCCAGTCCTTGCTGGTCCAAATCGCAGACATGAACCTGCGCACCTTCACCGGCGAACCGGGACGCGATTTCCCGGCCTATGCCGGCGCCTGCCGCGGTAATGATGATGCGCCGTGCCGACATCACACTTTTCCGTTCAGTACTTCACCAACGCCTATATTGTGCTTTTTGAGCACATGCATGATGTCGACCAGCACGTCGTTGCGCCTGGTTTCCCATTCGGCGATGGATTTACCTTCAGCCTGCGCCTCGCAACCACTGATCAGCTTGTCGGTAAGCTCATCCGACCATTTGGGGAATTTCAGATCGGTCCAGGGTAATTCGAGAGATGGATCGAACTGGGCCATGAAGGAGCGCATGCCGCCATCGCCGCCTGCCGTGTGATAGTGCAGGAACGAGCCCATGATGGACCAGCGCAGGCCTGCGGAATAGATAATCGCCCTGTCGATGTCCTCGGTCGTGCCAATGCCCAAATCGAGCACGTTCAGCGCCTCGCGCCACATTGCTTCCTGCAGGCGGTCGCAGATATAGCCGTCGATTTCCTTCTTCAGGCGAAGCGGGAACATGCCGATGCTGCGATAAAACGCATCCGCGCGATCCATGGCGTCAGGCGATGTCTTCTCGCCGGCAACTGTCTCCACCAGTGGCAGCAGGTACACCGGGTAGAACGGATGGCCGATAATAACGCGTTCGGGATGTCTGCACTTTGACTGCAGGCGCGTGGGCAGAAAGCCTGATGACGACGAGGCGATGACAACCGAGGGTCCGGCCAGTTCATCCATCTGCTCATACAGCGATATCTTCAGGTCTTCGCGCTCCGGTGCTGCTTCCTGAATCCAGTCAGCGGTTTGGCACATTTCCTTCAAGTCGGTTGTGAAGGTGAGGGTACCCGTGGTGTCGCGCTTGCCTCCCATCAGCTTGATCATGGAGGGCCAGGCG
>JABDRA010000262.1 GCA_013041995.1 Anderseniella sp.
CGTCTTTCCTTCTTGGGCTGCGTGGTGGTTGGATTGTTTTTCCTGGTCCTCGTTTTCCACCCTGCAACGCGCGAAGAAAACGCAAAGTTTTCCAGTTGCCGGAACAACATTACATCGGAATGTCTCACTGATTTGGGTGTCGATAGGGCGATGAGTAGCAGGTCCCTCACACCCGATGCGCCGGCGGTGCGTATGTTGGCTCAGATGGGTCGCTTTGATGACGCTTTCGCATTGGTAGTTCGCGAAGGAGAGGCAAGAGAAGGCCTCGGGGAAGAACTAGAAAGTTTCGTCAATCGTACGCTGGCAAGCCATCGCATAGCAGCTGCAATTCGTAGCGGTGAAAGCCTACAGATGGCTTTAGACCAAACGCCCTCGGTTGATCCTGGTGTTTTGTGGATCAGTGCACTCGATCTTCTAGGACGTAATCCATATGAAGTATCGATTGGGCAGACGACCTCACCTGACGATCAGACACTAATCATCGTCGCTGATATAGCAGCGGCAATCGACACGATGGCTCGAACCGAACCAGGCCCCCTACACACAACACACCTCATTTATGCTGCTGAACTTCAGGCTGCAGCGGGCAACCGCATAGAGGTCATCCAACTTCTCGAACAGATACCGCAAACCGAAAATTCGCGCATCAACTTGACTGAGGATGTTGTTCGCCTGATTGGTTCAGAGACCGCATTACGGCTTTACCACAGCGCCGGCGGCAGACGACCGAACTTGCTGCTGACTGCTGCTGTCGTTGAACCTGATCCGGCACGCGCCGTTGCATACCTGGATCGAGCGTTTGAGGCATTCTCCACCAAAACACCTTGGCGTGACTTTAATGGGATGGAGCGCACTGTGCGGCGCAGTGCTGATCTTGGTTATAAAGATCATGCGCTGAGGCTTGCGAGAGAGATGGCTCAAAAGGCTCAAACAGAACCCGCTTCCATTCCAGTATTTCCATATATCATGGCTGCCCGCGCACTACTGGCTGCGGGGGCAGAAAAAAGTGAGATTCGTCAAAGCCTCAATCTCGCTCCGAGCTTCTTCTCTCAAGATGACAGAAAGATTGTGGGTATGGATGTTGTAGACAGACCAATCCTCTGGGGAACGACAGGGCTTGGTGCGCAAGCAAGGCGCGAAGTGGCCAATTTGCGAGCGCAGCTCGGAGATATGAATATCTCTATCCGCATGATGGATGGTTTGAAAAACTCAATATTCACATAGAACGACATGCTGACGCCTGATATTCCTATCAAGCACCTGAACGCATTCTTGGAAATAGCTGAGACTGTACTCACAACCGAAGACTATTTTTATGTTCGAGCGCAACTATCTGCGGAAATGCCTCATTCTAAAACGTCTGGCGCTCAGATAGAATGGGCACGCTCCACCGCAAGAGATATCCTTCTAGCAAAACAGCCGAGCGGTAACAGATCGGTTTTCCTCTATACATTGATTGCAAGAATTGGCGCGGCGTTAGGAGACCAGGATATTGAAAGCTTGGCTTTAATGAGAGTTTCCCAAGCAGCTCTGAAATCACGCGGTTTCAGCGACCTCATCCGAGCGGGTTTTGAGTGGAACAAATACGAGAATAGCCGACCCTAGCGAACTGGCCGGTCGCAATCGGGAGTTCGCGGGACTTTATTGGGGCAGGCAGCAAACAATCTGTTCCGCGATAAAAGGACTGTCAGAGCACCGCCGCGATGACGACAATCTCGATTAGATAGCCATCATCGAGGCCGACCCCGAGACAGGCGCGTTGCGGCCAGTTGTCCTCGGGGCCAATCCAGTCGCGCCACACTACATCCATGTGCGGCTTGTTTGATATGTCACTGAGATACACGGTTGCCTGTACCAGCCCGCGCTTGCCACTTCCTGCCTGGATGAGCAGCCTGTCCAGTTCGTGAAGTGTGTTGCTCGTTTGCTCGGTAATGCCGTCTGCACAAACCGGGTCGGTCGCGACGGCATACACATGTCCGTCCGACACGACGACGTTGCATCTTCCCTTGCCTTCAACCGGATATCGCTTCACCACAACTCTCCCGCAACTGGCGCACTAAAGATCAGTGAGTACAATCTCAGTCTATAGACGATCTGGTTCCACGAGGCTATTTGCGTCTTATCCGTGAGACGTTTACTGCAATCCGTGTTGTGCCGGACAAACAAAACCGGCGGAGTGTTGCCACCCCGCCGGTTCATTATCTTCGTGTCTGTCAGTGCAGGTTACTTGACGCGATATTCTTCCGGCGCCAGCAGCAGGAAGTCATTGTCTTCACCCGACACATGGCACTCATGACAGAACGCAACACCGGCAGAATTGGTTGCCTTGGTGACACCCATGGTGTTGCCGCCCGGCAGGATAGCCGCATAGCGCCAGTTGGACGTATCGGCGTTGAAGCCCTTGGTCATTTTTTCCATGATGAACAGCGGGCCGAGTTTTGCCTCGCCATCCTTGCCAACCGTGAAGCTCGGTTTTGCCATGGTCGATCCGACCGGCACCGCCTTGATGTCATCGAACTTCTTGTAGGCGTTGAGGCCGATCTTGTTGACCAGGTTCTGTACCTGACGGCCACCATGGGTCGCACTGACATATGGTTGCGTTGTGACCTGGGTGAAGCCTTTCCATCTGGTGGCTGCCCAGTGCTTGCCGCCGGTGTAGGACTTGGCCATCACGGGCTTCAGGCAATCATAGAGAGCCACGGCCTCTTCGCTTGTCAGCTCAGCACTTTCCGCTGCCGCACAGGGATTGCAGGGATTGCAGGCCGCCTTGCATGGATTACACGGGTTACAGGCCTTTGCGGCTGCACACGGGTTGCATGGATTACAGGCCTTTGCAGCCGCGCACGGGTTACAAGCCTTTGCAGCGGCACATGGATTACACGGATTGCAGGCTTTGGCCGCAGAACATGGATTGCATGGATTGCAGGCTTTTGCCGCAGAGCATGGATTGCATGGATTACAGGCTTTTGCAGCCGCGCACGGATTGCAAGCCTTTGCAGCGGCACATGGATTACAAGGATTGCAGGCCTTTGCGGCCGAACACGGGTTGCAGGCTTTTGC
>JABDRA010000265.1 GCA_013041995.1 Anderseniella sp.
GCCCACAACATCGACGTATATTCAAATGGCGCGACAGTAGGGGCATTGCCGATGCGATAGGCCGTGGCCAGCAGCCAGAACCCGAGTGCTGAAATCACCCCGATCACGACTATCATCACCAGTTCAATTCCTGTTGGCATGTGCCACGGCAGCAGCAGAAACCTCCATGTGCTGTCTGTGGTTGCCGATGGTTCGAAATTGGCGACCAGCAGGCCGATCGCTCCGCCGCAGTAAAAGAAGGTGATCATCATGTAGAACGCCATCACCGAGCCTGATTCGGTAATACCCATCTTGCGGCCGAGCAGCGCCGATATCGAATAGCAAAAAGCCGCGATGATCGGCAGGATGGCCGTTAGCTGGAATGTGTCCGCGCCGGGCTGGATGATCACCATCGCACCTGCAAATCCAAACAGTATGCCAGCCCATCTGCGCCACCCGACCTTCTCGCCCAGAATGGGAACGGCAAGTGCGGTGATGAACAGCGGCGCGGTAAACCAGATCGCCACCACAGCCGTCAAAGGCATGGTCGGCAGAGCGAGATAATAGAAGAAAAACGCACCGAACCCGATGAACGAGCGCAGCGCATGCATGACCGGGTGCCGTGTCGCCAGCGTTCCAAGGCCCGACTCGTAGTGCACGATCATGAACATCAGGGGCAGGGCGATGATGGCCCGCACAAACACGATCTGATGGGCCGGGTAGCGGTCCGACAATTGTTTCACAATCACGTCCTGAAACGAGAAAATGAAAATCCCGGCGCACAGGAACAGGACCGCACGAGCCGTATCGCTCATGTTGGACAGTCTGAAGCCAGCGGTGGGAACGCTCATCGTGACAACTCGCTTTCCTTGTCAATTGCCGGTCACTTGCTAGGAAGTGAGCAAATCAAGATAAGTGAAAGCGTGTCATGGCCGCGCAGAGGGTGTCTCGCTCAAAAACGCCAGACTGAATGTCGCGAATTGACAATCAGCCTGTTTGGGTAGCGGGATTATTTCAGCCGGGCAACGCCAAGTGGAACAGCGTATTTTTTACACCAGATAACCACTTCCCTGGCCGCTTTGGTAACGGCCGTGGCCGGTACGGAATAGGTGCCGGCGCCCATGTTTTTCGCCAGTACGCCTGCCGTGCCGCCTTTGACCGGACGTGATCCATTGCCCAGCGACACATAAGGGTCGGGCGCACCGTCCAGGCTGAAATTCGATCCCAGTTTGATGACCAGCTTGCCGCCTTTTTCCGTGACGGTGACAGAGCCGGTTGTCTTGTGACTCGAGGCGCCTTTGAAGGTGCCGCTTGCGGCCAGTGAGGGGCTGGCTGCAAATGCCAGCAAGGCAACACCGAATACGGTCGATCTGAACATGAGGGTCTCCGGTACTGTTTTGTTTCGTGGCCAATTTATGGTGCCGTGGCTGTCACACGCAAATCACATGACAGTGTGAAGTCAGTACCCACTTCCTTTGGTGTATATGATCAGGCTCGCGCCTTCATGCGCATCTTTATCGGCCCGTCGGCCCGGCCGTTGATGAGCTGCAGGACATAGGGGTTTCCAGACGTATCGATGTCGGCTACTGGCCCCTGCCATACAATCCGGCCTTCGTGCAGCATGAACAGGTGATCATATTCGCTGCGCGCAGCGTCCATATCACTGGTAATGGCAAACACTGTGGCGTGACTGTCCTCAATGGAGCGGTCGAGCAGGCGGTAAATCGCCTTGGTGGTGATCGGGTCAAGGCCTGCAGTGGGTTCATCTAACAACATCAAAGAGGGCTGACTGGCCAGTACACGGGCGATGCCGACGCGTTTCTGCATGCCGCCGGACAGTTCAGACGGCAACAAATCTGCAGTGCCGGCCGGCAGGTTGACGCGCGCCAGCTTGTCAATTGCCAGCTCGCGCGCTTCCGTCCGGTTCATGCCGTCATTGTTGATCAGACTGAACGAGATGTTTTCCCACACCTTGAGGCTGTCGAACAGGCCGCCCTGCTGGAACAGGACGCCGGTGTCGGCAAGCCGTTCATTGCGTGCCCGCTGACTGATTCCCGTGACAGGTTGGCCATCCAGCTTGATTGCACCTCTGGTGGGGGCATGAATACCCGCGACACATTTCATCAACACGGTTTTTCCGGACGCAGCAGGCCCGATAAGCACGGTTTTACGGCGGGCAGGAATGTCCATCGTGATGTCATGCAACACTTTCGCGTCGCCAAATGACATGTTCAGGCCGGCAATCGACAGTTTTACGGTATCGGTGCTGGTGGTCATGAGGCGGGTCCGGCGTGATTGTCGTCAGCGTTAGATGTGATCTTGTACCGCGTGTGCCCGGTTTTCTCAATCGCTCTGGACTTGCGCCTAGCGAATAGGCCATAACGGGTCAGCAATTCACCTATTGGGACTGCACTTGGTGCAGCTCGGATTTCAGGCATGAAAAACTTATTACTGCAGTTGTTTACCTGGTGGAATGGTCAGACCATGGGAACGCGCTGGTTCACGGCACGGCATGGCGAAAAGGTCGGCTCCGATGAGTTCGGAAACACCTATTACCGCGCGCCGTCCAAATTGCCTGCATCGATTGCCGAGCGCCGCTGGGTCATCTATGCAAATTATGCAGACGCCTCAATGATCCCGCCCGGTTGGCATGGCTGGATGCATCACCGCACCGATATACCGCCCAGCGAGGGCGACTATACAGCACGCGAATGGCAGAAACCGCATCATCCCAACCTAACAGGGTCATCAAAAGCCTATCGGCCGTCCGGCAGTCTGCTGGGGGCAACACCGAAGCAGTCGGCAAAACCGGATTATGACGCATGGACGCCTGAATAGGCGGCCTGCTCAAACAGTTTCACACCACGGGTATTGAGGCAGGAGCACCCCTGATATGAAGAATTCCATGGCGGAGACAGCTGTTGGCGCTTTCGTTGTTGCCATTGCGGTTGGATTTTTCGGTTTCATGTATTTCGTAGGCGGGCTCGGCGGGCCTGCGAATGGCTATACCGTCAAGGCATCGTTCGGATCGGTTGACGGAATTTCGGTTGGCACGGATGTTCGCATGGCCGGTATCAAGATCGGCTCGGTGACGGGACAGAACCTTGACCGTGAAAGTTATCGGGCGAATCTCGAATTGGCGGTCGATTCCACCGTCAAGTTACCTGAAGACAGCACTGCAAAAATCGCCTCTGAAGGCCTGCTTGGCGGAAAATTTATTTCCCTGGAACCAGGCGGCAGTGACACCCTGATTGCCAGTGGCGGGGAGATAGAATTCACCCAGGATGCCATAGACATTTTCGGGTTGGTGTCACAGTTCGTGCTCGGATCGAACAAGTCGGACGACAAGAAACCGGAAGGCGACTCGACGCAGTCAAGCCAATGAATGTCAACACATCATCATCAAAACAGACCTGGTCTGCGGATAGCTATTCGACGCATGGTCGATTCGTGGCTGATCTGGCCGGCGCCGTTGTTGAATGGCTGGCCCCGCAGGCCGGCGAAAAAATTCTCGACCTGGGGTGTGGCGACGGTGCGCTGACGCAGCAGTTAGCTGATGCCGGCGCTGATGTGCTGGGTGTTGATATGAGCGATGATCTGCTGTCGGCAGCGCGCGAGCGTGGATTGACGGTCGCAAAGCGTGACGGCAACGCGCTCGATTTTCCTGCGGAATTTGACGCGGTGTTCTCCAATGCGGCTCTTCACTGGATGAACCAGCCTGAGAAGGTGATTGACGGAATTTGGCGTGCATTGAAACCTGGCGGACGCTTCGTTGCGGAATTTGGCGGGCACGGTAATGTGGCGGCCATCGTGACGGCCATGCGGGCAGTGGGCATACGCCGGGCAGGGGACGAGACCCTTGCCGGGCCTTGGTTCTTCCCGTCGCCGGACGTTTATGAGGACATGCTCGGAGATGCAGGTTTTGACGTACGCCGTATTGGTTTGTATCCAAGACCGACACCGTTGAAGACTGGCATGAAGGAATGGCTCAAGCTGTTCCGAAAACCGTTCTTTGTGCAATTTGGTGATGCGGCAGACAGCGTGCTGGATGAAGTTGAACAATTGCTGCGGCCAAGCCTTTGTGACG
>JABDRA010000300.1 GCA_013041995.1 Anderseniella sp.
GGTCTGCCGGGCCGAGAGCATCAACCGTTGCAATGCGGGTGTCATAAACCGGATGCACACCAAGCTGTACTGCCCGGCGCTGCAGCTGTTTCAGCAGGTCCAGCCGTCCGATAGCCGAAAACCCGACACCGTCAATGGCAATGCGCTCATTGCTGTGCACCACCGCAATGTCGGACCAGCGTTGCATGTGCGGCTCGATCAAAGCTGCCGTTTCAGGATCATCCTCGCGCAGGAACCCCAATGCCTGGTCGGAAAACACCACGCCAAACCCAAATGTCGCATCACTGGGATTTTGTTCGACTATCGAGATATCGATGTCCGGTCGCGCGCGGCGGATCAGGATGGCCGCATAGAGCCCTGCCGGCCCCGCTCCTGCAATGGACACACGCATTATATGCTGACTAGCCCTTCGACAACTTGTTCAGTTCAGCCCGTGCCTCAGACAAATCCGCCGTCGTCGCAGCCAACCGTTCAGCCAGCACCTTCATGAGATCAATCGCCATCGAGGGAAACTCTTTCAGCAGCTTCAGCAATTGCTCTTTCTCGATACACAATGTTTCGAGACGGGTTGCCGCACGTACACCAGCGGTTCGCGGCACATCGCACAAAATGGCGATTTCGCCGATAATGGCGTTCTCTCCAAGCGTTGCCACAACCACATCGCTGCCATTGATTTTGACAATGACTTCCGCCTTGCCACACAGCACGACATAGGCCGCATCACCGGAATCATTCTGGCTGAACAGCATGTCGCCTTCCGTAAATGTCAGGTGTTGCGACGTAAAGGCCAGCAATTTCAGCTGACTGGGTTGCAGCCCGGCAAACAGTGATACATTGCCAAGCATCTCGACTTCATCATTAAGCGCCATAATTTTCTCCCGTTTGGCGCAGATCGCTGCTGCTACTCTGCCAGCACTTTCGAATAGGCACCACCGCTTTTCAACAGCGTTTCTCGCTTGCCCGTTTCCAGCACTTTACCACCTGCCATTACACATATCTCGTCAAAATCCGCTGCAAGCTCTGCATCAGATATAACCCACACAATGGCAGGTTTGTTCGGTTGCCGCGCCACATATTTCATTACGTCGCGCAAGATTGCGGCCTGCTGACGACCGTCAAGCGCGCTGAGTGGACGATTCAGAACCAGAAGATCCGGCTGCTTGATCAGGGCCCGCGCCAGGCCCAGTTTCTGTCGTTGAACGGAACTCAACCGCTTGCCTGCAGATCCAATGTCGAATTCCAGGCCCAAGTCGAGTATCTCGTCGCGCAACTGCATCTCCTTGAGCGTTGCCGACATAACCTCAAACACCCTCTGCGGGCCCCGCGCGATGCCGTGCGCGACACGTCCCATCAACAGGTTGTCCTGAACCGAAGCAGCTGCGTTGTAGGTATCTGGATCATAGAAGCTGATGCTGCCGGCAAGTTTATCCGGCAACCCGTTCTTGAACCGGTTACGGCCATCCAGGATCCGCTCTTGCAGATTATCATCCACAAGGCCCATGCGATGGCGCGGTTCCACATAAGAGAACGTGAGCTCGATCAGCATGTAGCGCTCATCGACCGTCAGGGCGCTTTCGGCTGTCTGCTTGGCGCGTTTCAAAAGCGCCGCATACTCAGGCAGGCGCTCAGCATCCATGAACGTAATCTGGTTGAAGAATTCATGGTCCGGCGGCAGATCCTGGAACAGACCGATGGTCGTCTCGGCAAGCTCTATACCTTTTGCAACCAATACATCCTCAAGGCCGGCATCCTGCAAAACGGAACGAACATACTCGTTCTGTGCCAGCTTCTGCGGAGAAAACTCATCGCCGACCGGAGTACCGAACAGCAGGTTTTCGCCAATTGTCGCCTGCACCGCATACTGTTGCGGATCAAACAGCTCAACCAGCTCAGACAATTTCTGTTCCTCTATACGCGACTTCAGCGCCTTTCGGGCCGCCAGAATGTTGTCGGCAAATTGTGGATTACCTTCCGGATCAACTTCACCGCGCAGTCCAAGGTTGAACACATCGTCTTCCAGGCCCGCAGCACACAACACCTCCACAAGGCGCTGGTGGATAGCCATACCTTCGCCACTGGCGGCAAGATCATTGTCGATGCTCAGCCAGTCCGCATCGATATCCAGCTTGCTGTTGGCCGTGATGTCGGCCTCGCTTACAAAGCGCTGGCGGGTCATGGCATCAGGACCTTCGTAGCTGCGCTCTTCGACAGGTTGATGTTTCAGTGCGTAAAGCAGTCCGTCACGCAGGCTGCCCTGGGGCAGGAAAATGTCACTGGCAGCGTAACCGACACGGCGCCCGATAGTGCTCTCGCCGATATCAAAAAGATCAGTGCCGCCGAAGCTAATCGAACCAGTGTCAGGCACATTCAGCCTGACAATCGCATCAGCGAGCACGTCAGCGCCGGAATTTGACGCACCGACAACGGCAAGGCTGGTGCCCGCGGCAATTTTCAATCGCGCCCGGTTCAATAATGTAGTCCCGGTATCATCGGTAACCGTCAGATTGTTGATTTCAATCGGGAACGCCAGGGGAGGAACCGCTTCGCCCGGCAATGCCTGCAGGTTTTCGTCCAGCATGTCCTCAATATCGAACTGTTCAACAACCTGTGTGTACTTGACTTCCACATCAAGCCGTTGCTGATCCCAGTCGATCAGTTCCTTGATCGGCGACGGCAGGTCCTTGTAGGCGGCGATCACCGCAACCAGTTGTCCTACATCAATCTTGCCCTGCAGGGCGAAGTAGCCGCCCACAACGTAAAACAGGAACGGGGTAATCTGCGCCAGCAGGTTGTTCAGGAACTTGGTGAAAAACTTGCGCTGGAACAGTTCATAGCGAATGTAGAAAATTTTGGCCAGCCGGCTGGATATATCGGCGCGCTCATAATGCGACGTGTCATTGACGTGCACATGCGTAATACCATCAACAATCTCCCCGACCCGGCCGGCCAACTTGCGCGCGGTGATCTGGCGCTCCTTGCCCAGGCGGATCAGATGGCGGCGCATTCTGGGAATGATGATGAACTGTATGCCGATCATGAACATGGCGATCAGGCCCAGATAGACATTCTGCACCATGATAAAGGTCATGGCGGTGATGGCCTGGCCGCCAAGCAGCAAGGGTTGCACGAAGGCATCCCCCATGAAGCCGCCAATGGGCTCGACCTCGTCCTTCACCATACTGGCCATTTCGGAGGATTTTATGCGCCGGAACGCCCGCACCGGGAACCGCAACAGCCGGTCCACCAGCGAATAGCGAATGCGCCGCAACATGCGCTCGCCAAGCCGGCCCTTGTAGGTATTGATATAAAACTTGAACAGGCCATTGACGATGATCAATGTCAGGAAGGTACCGGACAGGGCGAACAGCATGTTCAATCGCTCAAGCTGAAGGCCTGAGAACAGAACCCATTCCTCGCCGGAGAAAGTCCAGCTGAGTTTCATGAATGTCTGTTCTGCACCGGCTGTTTCAAAACCCTGCCCCAGAATCGGGCCGTTAACGATCTGCTTGGGCAAGTCCAGTGACATGAAATAGGTCGGCATGGACAGCAGAACGATGAACAGAATGTATATCTGGGCCGACCGCGAATGGATCCAGGTAAATTTCAGGATGTTTCGTTCAAGCATGGGCAGCCGTGTTCTGTGCGTCGGACCTGCTGGTTGCGGGACGCAGCACCACCAGTCGGCGAGCCCCGTACTCAGTCGTTTCGAATGCACCGTCTTCGATCGAAAAATCCAATGAGCACACAGTTTCCATCTCAGGGCGTTCCAGCAAACTCTGCATCTGTTTGCTGGCCCGCTGAAGCTTGGGCGAAAACTCAATAACCGTAAGGGCCGAGTTGTCGATCAGCGAGAACAGTTTCTGCCCGACCGCATCCTGACTTCCAAAGGCCTTTAACGAATACCCCACAAACACCAGACCGTAGCTGCCGGGTTTAAGGTCAAGATCGACTTCCTGAAACTTGCGCGCAATATGGCGCACCCTGCACGGTTCCCCGTTCAGTTTGTCTGATTCGAAAGGCTCGGATTTGGGATCAACACAAACGAAACGTTCAGGCACGTGACGCAGGAAGCCCGACACTGGCCGCAGGTGCCCACCGATCTCTACAATGGTCGGCAACCCGTCAACGAAGTGCGCCGCCATTGCCTGACGCAGGTCGGCTGCCGGGCCTGCAAGATGCGGCATTCCGGCCGGGCCGGCAGGCAGATCACCTGAGAATTTGGTGGCTGATTGCTGCATCAAATCTTCGTATGAATTGGGTTACCGTCATGTTTTTACTAGCATAGCCGCGGTTCATTGCTCATACCACTGGAAATCACACGCAGTACCGTAAAGGTGAATAGAGTGGCAGAGCGCAGTTTCAATAAAGATTATGTTTTCGACCTGTTGCGTGGCGCCGCCCGGTTTACCGGATCCGACCTGCTGTCGGCGCTTGCAGAAACCGTTGCAGAGTTTCCCGATGCGCCCATCGACAACGCGTTCAATCACAAGCAGGTCGCCTCCAAACAGTGGGCGCGCGACATGCTGGCCACTCACACACGCGGCACCTTCGATCATGTCTGGGTCATGGGCGGCTGGATCGGCATTCTGCCCGCGATGCTGTTTGACGATGCACGGTTCAACATCAAGACAATCAGCAGTTTCGATATTGATCCCGCCGTTGCCCCGATTGCTGAGAAATTGAACCAAAAACTGGCAGGCGAAGCGACTTTTACCGCCCACACGGCAGACATGTACGCGCTCGATTATGCCGGTCCCGACGCACCTGACCTGGTGATCAATACAAGCTGCGAACACATCGAAGACCTGCCGAAATGGCTGTCACTGCTGCCGCGCGGTTGCCGGGTCATGCTGCAGTCAAACAACTACACATCCGAACCTACCCACGTGAACTGCGTGGAAAGCGTCGACGAACTGGCTCAGCAGGCCGCCTTGAGCGAATTGACTTACGCCGGCGCATTCAGATTACCCAAATACACGCGTTTCATGCTGATCGGTCGCGTTTGAAAGCCTCATTGCGCTCCCGCAAAATTCCGGCGGTGGCTGCGGCACCATCAAGCAGCAGGCTTGCCGGGTACTCACGGTCCTGCCCGCAGGCAGCATCAATGGCACGCGCCAGGCCTTCAGGGGACAGATCGTGTGACCGGATTGAGATCGCCAGGCCGGCCGCTTCCAGACGGGTGGCCCTGATTGTCTGTTCCTGCTCGCCATGAGCAGCAAATGGCACCAGGACACTTGCGCATTGTGCCCGCAACACGTCTGCGACAGTATTGTAGCCGGCCTGCGAAACCGACACCCTGGCCTGCCTCAGAAGGGTTGCAAGATCGGGCCGGAAGCGAACAATCTCGACATTTTCTGAAGCACTGGACTGCAGGCGCAAAACCGCTTCATCAGGCAGGTTCGGCCCGGTCACGATCAGCCAGCGCGCCGTGCTCAATGATGTCAGTTCACGCGCCGCAAGGCTGGTGCACAACAGGTTCTCACCCACCGCCCCGCCCCCTGCGGAGACGATCACATCGTACCTGTCGGCAGCTGCCGGCTCCGCTTCATCCGGCGCTACCATGCCGGTATAGGCGGTCTTGTCCAAAATCAGGCGGGCAGCAGAAAAAGTTTCATCGAGCGTTGCAAAGCGCCCGTCGCCGTGCACCAGCACCAGATCAAAATAGTCCTGCACCAGGCGGGCGGTAGCCAGGTCCCGCTTTGCTGACTTGGGCTGCAGGATATCGCGAATGGAACTCACAACCATTGGCCGGCGGCCCGGCGGCATTGCTTTGACATGGTCAAGCAAAGGCAATAGTTCAAATCGCATTTGGCGACGGGCAAACGGAAATGCCTCGACAATCAGACAGTCGGGCTCGATCTCGTCAAAAGCATTGATCAGGGCATTTTTTCTGTCAGCCAGATAACCATCATCAGCCTCGCGGCCGTGTTCGTCGGCGAGACCGGAAAAGCTGTCATCAGCACTGCGTAAGGCCGGCAAGCGGACATTGGCAATCTGCGCGGGCGGAAACCCGTCCACCGCAATGCCACCGGTCACCATGGTTACAGCATGTCCGTCAGATACCAGCGCGCAGGCAACGCGGCTGGCGCGGACCAGATGGCCTATGCCGAGCAGGTGCTGCACATAGAACATGACTTTCATCAGCCAGCCCCCGTGCGACTTTTTGAAAAAAGCTCCATCAACTGTCGCACGGACACCTGATGATCAAAGTGTCCACGCACCTTGTTCTGTGCTGCTGTACCCAACCGGGTACGCAAGGCAGGGTCGCGGGCAACCCTTGTCAATGCTGTGGCAAGCGACTTCGGGTCATCGGCATTGACCAGCAGCCCGTGGGTTCCATCGTCAATCAGCTCCGGCACCCCCGATACATCCGTCGACACACACGCAAGCGCCTGAGATGCCGCTTCCACCAGAACGTTTGGCAGTCCGTCGCGATCCCCATCCGGTGCAATCCGGCAAGGCAAGACAAAAATATCTGTTTCGCGATACAGCTTCAGCACATCTTCCTGCGCCATCGCTCCGTGCCAGGTGATGCGGTCGGCGACACCCACCCTGCCCGCCTGTTGCCTGAGGTCGTCCAGCAAATCTCCCCCACCGGCGTGATCAAACCTCCAATGGACGTCTTTCGGTAATGCCGCCAGCGCATCCAGCAATGTGTCATAACCCTTCTTGGTCACGGCACGTCCCACACTCACAAACCGGACCGGCGCAGCCGCGTCACTCCCGTCCCGGATGTGTTTCCGCTGGTCGAAGACTGAAAATCGCGACAGATCAAGCCCGTGATAGGACAGATGCACCCTTGAGGGGTCGGTTGCCAATGACCGCAGTGTGTCATATCCGTTACGGGTGCACGTCACCGTCCAGTCCGCCTCGGCAAGCTTGTCGGCGAGGTCCCAGTCCTGGCTGGTCCAGATATCCTTTGCGTGTGCCGAGCATGTCCAGCCAAGTTGCAGCATCATGGCCGCGTACCGCACCACGGATGCCGGTGTATGAATGAAATGGGCATGCAGGGACGACACCGCATCGCGGCGTTCTGACGCCAGCACCATTGCCTGCACAAACCGGCGCGCCCGATTGGACGTCCTGTCACGGGCCCAGTCGCGCCGGAAAGCGCTGAAAGCGGCGTGATAACCGGCCAGCCTGCGAACCTTCAACCATGCCCTGATACAACGTGATGGTTCATCCTTGACGTATTCCGGCAAGTACATGACCGGTGCTTTTATTTCATCGTGCACAGGATGGCGTTTGGCATCGGTCGGCCGGCGCAGCGAAATAATTTCAAGCGCCAACCCGGCACGTTCCAGTCCGAGTATCTCCTGGGCGATGAATGTCTCCGACAGGCGTGGATAGCCTTTCAGAACAAATGCAACTGGCTTTGTCATGGTACTTTCCGGCAGCAGCTCAGCTTGTACCTGAAATGGCATAAAGATCTGCAGCCGGCCGGCTTGCTGCCCATTCGCCAACAAAGGCATTTATCGTTTCAAGCCCGTTCAGCATCTGCGTGCCTCCGGCGCCATCGGGACGTGCCCGATCCGGCAACCTGGACAGTGCAGCCGACAGCACAGCCGCATCGTCGGCATCGTCTGGCAGCATCATGTCGACCAGGTTCAATTCCTCTGCCCGGCGCGCCCGAATGAACTGTTCTTCGCGTGGATTGGTACGTGGAACTATCAGGGCCGGCTTGTTGAATGACAACACTTCGCAAAATGTATTATAGCCGCACATTCCCACAATAGCCGAGGCACCCTCGATGAGGTCTTCCATATTGTTGTCGAACTCAATGACGTCAACATTGGCCATCACCTCACACTGCCGGAA
>JABDRA010000310.1 GCA_013041995.1 Anderseniella sp.
GCCATTGCGCGCGAAGACCTGAATGTCTGCGGCGAGTTTGCCATTGGCCACTATACCCATGAGAAAAACCCGGTCACGGCACGCGCCGCCCTGACCACGCTCGATATCATCGAGGATGAAGGGCTTGTGGAGCGATCAGCCCGGTTGGGTGACCATGCCATGAACCGATTGCGGGAGTTTGCATCTGGCTGTCCGATCGCCGGTGATGTGCGGGGCAGGGGGCTGATGTTCGGGGTCGAGATCGTGTCGGACAAGGAGAGCAGGTCTGCGGCACCCGACCTGGCGGAACAGATCTACTACAAGTGCCTGGACCAGGGCCTGAGCTTCAAGATTTCACAAGGCTGCGTCCTGACATTGTCACCGCCGCTGACTATTGCACGCGCGGATCTGGAGACTGCATTGACAATCGTGGAGACGGCTATTAGCGAAACGGCATCCTGATGCCGGTTAAACTGACCCACGGTTCCACCTGAATGGGCGCGCCAACTCAATTTGCCATCGCTCTCATCCTGTGCGCAGCCGTGCTGCATGCGGTGTGGAACGCCCTGGTCAAGGGGTCCGCCGACCGGGTGATCACTCTCGGACTGATCAATCTGGGTCACGGTCTGATTGGCGCTGTTATGGTGGTAATGTATTTGCCGCCGGCGCGTGAAGCCTGGCCATTTATTGCAGCGTCAACATTCATTCACTACTTCTACTACGGCTTTCTTTTGGTTGCCTACCGGTTTGGTGACCTCAGTCAGGTCTACCCGATTGCGCGCGGCGTGGCGCCGGTGCTGGTGGCGCTGGGTGCCCAGTTTTTCGCCGGCGAGGTCCTGCCGCCGGTGGCGTGGGCCGGGATCCTGATAATTTCAGTTGCGATTGGTGCCCAGACCTTTGGCCGGAGGGGCGCCAGGATCAATGCCAGCGCGTTGGCGGCTGCCGTATTAACCGGCATCACCATTGCCTCTTATTCAGTGGTCGATGGCATGGGGGTGCGGGCTTCTGGCAACCCGCTTGGCTATATCGGCTGGCTGTTTGCGCTTGAAGCCATATCGACCGCCGTCCTGCTGGGCATGCGGTGGGACAAGCTGCGCGATTATTCGATGAAAAACTATCTGCTCGGCATTGGCGGCGGACTGATCTCGGCGTTGGCATATGGGCTGGCGATCTATGCCAAGAGCCTGACTTCGCTTGGCACCGTATCGGCGATCCGGGAATCGAGCGTGATAATCGCAGCGCTGATCGGGGTTGTGTGGTTTGGCGAACGGCCGTGGAAACTGAGAATGGTCTCGGTCGTGTTCGTGGTTATCGGCATCGTGCTGCTGGCTACGGCCTGATTTCTCGCAACAAGAAACCCGACACGAAAAACCCCGGGCTGATGGCCCGGGGGAAAAGTGCAGGGAAATTCCGGAGAAGGGAGAGGGGACGCTTACGACATCCCGACCCGGCTGATGCCGATATCTCTCATTGTGCGCGCGTCAATATGATTACTGGCCAGAAGGTTGCCGCTCGAGTTGGCGCGCAGCAGGCGCTGCGCGGACTTCAAAATGGCACTGGTGAAGCTGGTATGGTGTTGCCTGGTCATGTTTGCGTTCCTTCAAGACGAGACGTTCTTGTTGTTTTGTTAACTTCAATATTGCACAGGGCAAAACCTGAGAATGTGACATTCATCACACTGCGTATCCGGTTGAGTTATGCACAATCGAGGTCTGAGAACAGGCAAAATTGTCCTGTTTTAGGCAAATGTGACGGTAATGTGTTCGTAACTTGGCGTAATGTGTTGACGCAATCGTGGAGTTGAATTCTGGTTGACCCAACGAAAACAACCCGGAGTTGGGTGAGTTAGACAGTGGAGGGCGAGTTGGCGGTATCAGCGTTACATGTGTCTGTTGGTGAACAAGGTTGGCAACCAGACGAAACCGGGATTAACGGATCTTTGGCCGTTGTCCTGGCAAAGGAATTCCCGGAATCGTTTCGCTGGGCGCAGGAGGTTACTGCCAGTGCCCGCAAATGTATCAGGCTTGAATATTCGGCACCGCATTGTGTGGAAGCACAGGTACAGCAGTTGTTTGCTGACCTGCAGGAACTGAAAAAGCGCCTGCTGAGCGAGAACTTCTATTACCGCGTCATTGAAATGGAGCTGGAAAGCACCCCTGAAGTTCTCGACCTGGCAAAAACCTCGGCGGACTGGCGGATCGTGCTGCTGTTCTCATTCCTGGATGAAGAGCTTCCGCAGTTTGAGCAGGAATATGACTACGCCATGAACCTGCTGGCGGCCAATTCCCAGGCTATTGCGGATGGAACCTGCAAGCTGCGCCCATCATTCGAGGCTGTGATAGCGGCCATGGCCGCATAGGCCTGAGCGCGCGGATGCCGGTTGCTAAAATCCTACTATAAGTAAGGTATTTTCCGATACCTGTCTGCTAGATTGGCGGCTGGTTGCGGGTTGAACGGTATGCGTGGTTGCGGACCTGCCGTGCCGGCAGGACAGGTTGGGAATCTCTTCATGCATATACATACTGCGTTCTTCTGGTTGTGGAAGACGTCCGGTCCTGAGCAGATCCGGCAGTTTGAAAACGGCCTGGACATGCTGACCCACGATCCCAATGTTCTGGAGCGCCAGGTCGGCAAACCGGCGGCCACCAGCCGGCCGGTGATCGACAGCAGTTATGATTATGCTGTGGTTCTGAAGTTCTCAGGCCTGGCCGGCCATGATGCCTATCAGGCGGGGCAGGCGCACCAGTTGTTCCTGGAAACCTGCGCAAGCATGTGGAGCAAGGTTCAGGTATATGACATCGAAACCAGTTCCTGAAGCTGTCGAAATGCCGTCTCCGTCGGTGTTTTTACGATTTTTCTCCCGGTGCGCTGCGCCAAAAAAGAGACTTAGGGTTATAAGTCGGCACTCATTGGGCTTGTTACGGACGATCCGCAGTTTACGCTTGGTCCAATCGCGCGACGAACGACGCGGTTTTTCTGGTGCATGACGCACATGCCTTAATGGGAGGAAGACTATTATGCGCAAATTGCTAATTTCAACTGTCGCTGCCGCTGCGGTTCTCGCAGCCGGGTCGGCTCAGGCCGCCGACAAGCTGAAGATCGGTTTCATGGCGACGCTTGAAGGAACCTATACCGTGCTTGGCGAAGACGGCCAGCGTGGCTTCGAAGTCGCCATGAAAGAGGCGAAGGGCATGGCCGGCGGCCGTGAAATCGAGGTAATCGTTGGAGCAACCGACGCCAGCCCGGACAGCGCACTTCGTGCAGCCCGCAAGCTTGTGGAACAGGACAAGGTCGATATCATCATTGGCCCGCTTTCCGGTTCCGAAGGCATCGCCATCCGCGACTATTCCAAGACCCAGCCGCAGGTAACCTTCATCAACGGCATCTCCGGTGCCCAGGAAACCACCTACGTCACTCCTTCGGAAAACTTCTTCCGCTTCAACATGGACGGCGCTCAGTGGTCAGCCGGCCTTGGCGAGTACGTGTTCAATGAGAAGGGCTACAAGAAAGTCGCCACCATCGGTGAAGACTACTCCTTCATCTATACGCAGGTGTTCGGCTTCGCGTTGGAATTCTGTGGTGCGGGCGGTGAAATCACCGAGCGCCTTTGGGTGCCCCTTGGTACCAAGGATTTTGCGTCGATCATCGCATCCCTGCCGGATGACGTGGATGCCATCTACCTCGGCCTGGGCGGTGGCGACGCGGTGAACTTCCTCAATCAGTACCAGCAGGCTGGCGGTGACGCCAAGCTGATCGGTGGAACGATCATGATTGACGGCACGGTGTTGTCCTCCAAGGGTAAGGCAAAGGATGCCCTCATCGGCACACCCGGTTCCGGCCCGCAGGCCGACACCTGGGACAATGAGAAGTGGCAGGCTTTCGTGAAGGCCTACCAGGATGCATTCCCGCCTGAGAAACGCTTCCCCACCCCCGCTCTGATGGCGACCGGTTATTACAACGCCTTCAATGCCATGAAGATTTGCATGGACAATGTGAAGGGTGAACTCGGTGACGGGCACAAGGGCCTGCGGCAATGCCTGTCGACACTGGAACTTGATGCGCCAAACGGTAAAATCACACTGGACAGCAATCGTCAGGCCATCGGAACCAACTTTGTAACCGAAGTGGTTGAAGAAGACGGCAATCTGGTAAACAAGCTGGTGAAGATCGTGCCGAACGTCAACCAGACGCTTGGCATTGATCCGGAAGTCTTCAAGACAGTCGGCCTGCCGTCGCGCGATGTGCCGGAATGCAAGAAGTACTAAGTACTGCATTTTTGACATGACCTGAAATATCCAGGGCGTCTCCAGAAAACGGGAGGCGCCCTGATTTTCTTGAAACGGCAGAGTGAGTGAAATGGCGCAAGTAAAACCAAACCTGATAAGCGGACAATGGCAAGCCGGCGAGCACGCATCTGCCAACATCAACCCGTCTGATACGGATGACATTATCGGGCACTATGCCACTGCAACCACCGATGATGTTGAAGCAGCAATTGCTGCGGCAGATGCGGCCGCGCACGACTGGGCGAGAAGCGGCATCCAGGCGCGGCACGATATCTTGCGCACCGCCAGCGATGAGATTATGGCCAGGCGGGAAGACATCGGGCGCCTGCTGTCGCGAGAAGAGGGCAAGACGCTGGCCGAAGGTATTGGAGAAACGGTGCGCGCAGCACAGATTTTCAATTTCTTTGCCGGAGAAACACTGCGCCTGGCAGGCGAGAAACTGCCATCTGTCCGCGCCGGTGTCGATGTCGAGATCACCCGCGAGCCGATCGGGGTTGTCGGTATCATCACACCGTGGAATTTTCCCATTGCGATCCCCGCCTGGAAAATTGCACCGGCCATCTGTTATGGCAATCCGGTCGTGTTCAAACCGGCTGAACTGGTGCCGGGATGCGCCTGGGCGATTGTAGACATCCTGCACCGGGCAGGCATGCCTGCCGGCACCATCAACCTTCTCAATGGGCCAGGCTCAGTGGTGGGGCAGGCCATGTTAGATGATGCCCGCGTCAAGGCGATGACCTTTACCGGGTCGCAAGCCACCGGTGAGCGGGTGGCACAGGCAAGCGTGCGTCACATGCGGAAATTCCAGCTCGAGATGGGTGGCAAGAATCCACTGGTGGTGCTTGACGACGCCGATCTTGAGGTGGCGGTTGATAGCGCTGTTCAGGGCGCGTTCTTCTCAACCGGACAGCGTTGCACGGCGTCTTCGCGCCTGGTGGTCACCGAAGGCATTCACAGCCGGTTTGTGGAGGCTTGTGCGTCGAGGATCAGGGACCTGAATGTCGGTGACGCGCTGGACAGTCGAACCCAGATCGGTCCGGTGGTGGATGAAACACAACTGCAGCAGGATCTCGATTATGTCGAGATCGGCCGCAGGGAAGGGGCCACATTGCGCGTTGGAGGCGAGCGCCTGAAACGCGACAAAACCGGGTTCTACATGCAGCCGGCGCTGTTTACCGATACACGTAATGACATGCGTATCAACACGGAAGAAGTGTTTGGACCGGTGGCATCGGTGATCCGGGTTCGCGACTATGAAGAAGCCCTGCTGGTTGCCAATGACACACCGTTCGGCCTGTCATCGGGCATCTGCACCCAGAGCCTGAAATACGCAACTCACTTCAAGCGCAATGCGCAGGCCGGCATGGTGATGGTCAACCTGCCGACCGCGGGTGTCGACTATCATGTACCGTTTGGCGGCGCCAAGGGCTCCAGCTACGGACCCCGCGAGCAGGGCCGGTATGCCGTGGAATTCCACACCACTGTCAAGACAGCCTATACGTCGGCGTGAGCTACCATCAGTGGGGAATTGTTGCACCATGACAGCTGGCTTTGAGAAACAGCTTGCTGAATTGCTCCTGCTTGGCCATGATTTGGAAAAAATAGCTGCAAAACATGCAGAATAATAAGCCGCGCACTGTTGCGGGAGGAAGCGATGAGTAGAGCCTTGGCCGTGTATCACGGTGTATTTGGCCGCGTCACGCTGTATCAGCTTGACCGGGAACTTGCGACCCATGCGCATCGCGAGGGTCACCTGGTTTTCTATGTCAGCGGCAAATATGGCAGTATGGCGGTTGAAGGTGTCAGGCACGAACTGGACAGGACTGCCGGCGCTGCGGCCAGCCCCTGGCAACCACACAGCTTTCATCCCGGCGATCTCGAGCACGGCTCGCTTTTCTTGGTCCTGTATATCCGGCCTGAATGGTTCCTGGAAATGTCGAAGCACGCCCGTTTCGGCCTGAATTTCGGCTCGTCGCTGATCGAGATGTCGGCGCCGGTCCGGCAACTGGTGCATCAGACGTCGCAACTGCTTTTGGATGATGCCTGCGGGGAGCTGATCCAGGCTTGCGTATTTGAACTGACCCAGGAATCCTACAATCAAAGCTGGGCCTCCACTACCAGTTCGGCTCAGGACGAAATGCCCGTCGCCATGTTGCGGGATTTCCGGATACGCAATTCCATCAAGCTGATGAAATCCAGGCTGGGCGAGGGGGAAAGCATTCTGCTGGACTCGATCGCGCGTGGTGCCGGTATCTCGCGGCCGCATTTTTTCAAGCTGTTCAAGGAGAATGTCGGCCTGACACCCAATATCTACCTGAATACCTTGCGGATGGAGACGGCAATCGAGCGATTGACCCAATCCAGCGACGCGGTTACCT
>JABDRA010000315.1 GCA_013041995.1 Anderseniella sp.
TGTCTCCTCTATCCCTGTTCTCCCGGTCCGGCCGCTTCTGGCGAGGCAATCTTCACACTCATTCCACCTTGTCCGATGGCGCGCTTGAGCCGGCACAGGTCATCGATGCCTACCGTAATGCCGGCTATGACTTCATGTCCCTGACCGATCACTTCATCGACCACTATGACTGGCCGGTATCAGACACACGCGCGCTGCGCACAGACGATTTCACCACCATCATTGGCGCGGAACTGCATGCGCCCGCCACCGCAGTCGGCGAACTCTGGCACATTCTGGCCAACGGACTGCCTCTGGATTTCGCGCCCTGCGGCGATGATGAAGACGGTCCGGCATTGGCCAGGCGCGCAGCGAAGGCCGGCGCCTTTGTCACCGTAGCCCATCCGGCATGGTCACAACTCACCATGGCGGACGCCCGAGCCCTCGATGACAGTGCACATGCTGTGGAAATCTACAATCACGGATGCGGGGTGGAAAACGACAGAGGGGACGGTTTCTATCTGCTCGATGAACTGCTCAACGAAGGTCAGCGCCTGACCAGCATTGCAACCGATGATGCTCATTTCCGCGATCATGACCATGATGCGTTCGGCGGTTGGGTGCATGTCAAGGCAGACAGTCTCGACGCGGACGCCCTGCTCGAAGCGCTGAAAGCCGGAAGTTTCTATTCAAGCCAGGGACCGCAGCTCCAGGTGCTCGACCTTAACGGTACCGAACTCACCATAGAATGCTCACCGGTCAACGCCGTCAGCATCAATGGCGGCACCTCTCGCACCGTGTCGCACACCGGGCGTTCACTGACCCACGTCACGCTCGACCTGGCCAAGCTCGACAATGGCTGGCTCAAATGCCCGCCATCCAAATGGCTACGGGTAGTGATCCGCGATGAAGCTGGAAAATGCGCCTGGACCAACCCGATTTGGCTGGAGGACATTGGCCTGAGCTGACACCCGTGCTAAGTGCTTGCTCCATCACCGAGAACGAATTTCCGACGGAGCATCCCAGACATGGTAAAAACCCGCACCGAGACAGACACTTTTGGTCCAGTTGAAGTAGATGCCAGCCGCTACTGGGGTGCCCAGGCGCAACGCTCTCTGGGTAACTTCAAGATCGGCTGGGAAAAACAGCCTTTGCCGGTCGTACGGGCCCTCGGCATTGTCAAGCGTGCCTGCGCCGAAGCCAATATGAAACTCGGGCAACTGGACAGGAAGCGTGGCGACGCGATCGTCAAGGCAGCCCAGGAGGTCATCGACGGCAAGCTCAACGATCACTTCCCCCTGGTGGTCTGGCAGACAGGTTCCGGCACCCAGTCAAACATGAACGCCAATGAGGTGATCTCCAATCGCGCCATCGAGATGCTGGGTGGCACAATGGGGTCAAAAGATCCCGTGCACCCCAATGACCACGTCAATATGAGCCAGTCGTCGAACGACACCTACCCCACGGCCATGCACGTCGCATGCGCCGAACAGGTGGTGCGTGATCTGCTGCCCTCGCTGAAACACCTGCACAAGGCATTGGCACGCAAGGCGAAACAGTGGGACAAGATAATCAAGATCGGCCGCACTCACACCCAGGATGCAACCCCGATCACCCTTGGCCAGGAGTTTTCCGGATATGCCAAGCAGGTCGAGAACGGCATCGTGCGGGTTGAGCAGACGCTGCCGGCGCTGATGGAGCTTGCCCAGGGCGGAACCGCGGTCGGAACCGGCCTCAACGCACCCAGGGGTTTCGACAAGATGGTGGCGGCAAACATAGCCAGCATCACCAAGCTCAAATTCAAGACCGCGCCAAACAAGTTTGAAGCTCTTGCCGCCCATGACGCAATGGTCATGGCCCATGGCGCCATCAACACCGTCGCTGCATCCCTGTTCAAGATTGCCAACGACATCCGCTTCTTAGGGTCGGGACCGCGCTCCGGCCTGGGTGAACTGGCATTGCCAGAAAACGAGCCGGGCTCGTCCATCATGCCCGGCAAGGTCAACCCGACCCAGTGCGAGGCCCTGACGCAGGTCTGCGTGCAGGTATTCGGCAACAATGCCACACTGACATTTGCCGGATCGCAGGGGCATTTCGAACTCAATGTGTTCAATCCGGTGATGGCCTACAATTTCCTGCAATCTGTGCGGCTGTTGTCCGATGCAGCTGTATCCTTCACCGACAACTGCGTTGCCGGCATCACGCCGCGCAAGGACAACATCAGGGCCGGCCTTAACCGTTCGTTGATGCTGGTCACCGCACTGGCGCCCAAATACGGTTACGACCTTGCTGCAAAGATCGCCAAAACCGCTCACAAGAACGGCACCACGCTGCGAGAGGAAGCCGTTGCGGCCGGTATTGATGCGGCGGATTTTGACAAGATCGTAAAGCCCGAAGACATGATAGGCCCGAAGTGAACCAGCCATGGCCAAAGTCACCAACCTGAACCGGTACCGAAAGGCGAAGGCCCGAACTGACAAGACCAGGCAGGCCGAAGAGAACCGTGCCAGGTTTGGGCGCACCAAGACTGACAAAACCCTCGTCACGACCCGCAAGACCAAAGCAAGCTCACATCTGGACGGACACAAGCTCGACAAAGATAATGAGTGACACACCCCAGGGACCCATCAAGCGCTCGGTGACCATTGCGGGCCATCGTACCAGCCTTTCACTTGAGCCGGAATTCTGGGACGCCCTCAACGCGCTCGCAACCGTGCGTGACATGTCGCTGGCCGGACTGGTTGCCGCCATAGACGAAGCGCGCGGCCGCACCAATCTGTCCAGCGCTCTCAGGGTGGCAGTCCTTCAGGCCACCCGGACCGGCGAGATTTGATAGCTGTTCGCTGTAGCCGTCTAATTACCGACACCCCTTGGATTCGCCCGCGAGCCTGCCGGGCTGATCGCCTTCAATCCCGGACACTTGGCGATCGAGGAAATCCCCGGCTAGCTCGCGATGATAGGGCAATCCATGCGCCAGATGGCCACTTTTCCGAAGCCTTTCAGTTCAACTGATCCGGCACGCTCAAACTTGTGATCCTTTTGCAGGACCACCTTGATGTCGCCGGTTGTGACGACGCATCCCGGCGTGCCGATGTTCTCAAGCCTCGCAGCAAGGTTTACCGCAGCCCCCCACACATCATAGGAATACTTGGATTTGCCGACCACGCCTGCCATTATCGGGCCGGATGCCATGCCGATCCGCATTTCCAGGTCCACGCCATGACGGTTGCCCACGTCACCGACAACGTGCAGCATCATTTTGGCAAACCGCGCCATCGCATCTTCCGGCTGGTAGACAGGCGACGGCACGCCCGCCACTGCCATATAGGCGTCACCGATGGTCTTGATTTTCTCGACACCGTGTTCGGCGGCAAGTGAATCAAACTGCCGGAACATGTCATCCAGCAACGCCACCACCCGCACGGCTCCCAGCCGGTTCGACATTTCCACAAATCCGACAATGTCTGAAAACAGCACCACCACATGCTCGTGCGCCTCGGCGATTGTCTCGCCGTCATTGACCATCAGGCGCTCGGCAATGGCATCCGGCATCATGGATTTCATGAGCTCCTGCAGGCGTGCCTGGGCTTGCCGCGTCAGGTAAAAGGCATAATAGATCACCACGAAGGTGATCGCCATGATCGACACGATTGCCGATGCAAAAGTCTGCTCCATGAAGGCAGGATCATCATGAATGCCCGGGGCGGGCTGCGGCCACAGCATCCAGCTTCCGATAATCAGTGCAGCACCTCCAATGCTGATCAACGCCACCAGCTTCAGCCGCTCCAGCCCGAGAATAGCGAAGGCCACGGCCGCCGTACCGATGAGGTTCAAGGCAACACCGGACTCACGGCCCAGCAGGCTGGTAAACCAGGTCAGTGATACGAAAAACACCGCCGTCAGCCACAAGGCAGCCGCAATGCGGCCGAACCGGTGAAACGCCGGTGTCATTGCCGCGCAGACCGCGGAGACCAGATTGCCTATGATCAGCGGCATAAGCGACTGCATCTCATGCATCGCATAGGTTGCTGCAAAGCCCAAAGAAGACAGTGTTGCCAGGTATCCGGTCACATTGGCGACGATCAGGCCAAGCTTGTCCTGTCCGTACCAGTCGTCAGTGCCAAGCGTCACCAGCCGCTCTATCCAGGAGCCCTTGTACTTTGCCCTGATGTCGTCACTCATTGGCTAATACCAAAGGAAATGATTATTGACTCATTTGACCGGTTGTTCGTGCTAATGGCCTGTGTGCGCAGGACAATAGCCGTAAATTGACCAATGGCAAACAACCCTCACTTGTGTTCTTCCACATTGGCCTCAATCAAGGCCTTGTTGTAGGCGGCCAATGCCTGAACCTGGTCCACCCAACCGAGCAGCAATCCACCGTCGCGCTTGTCGAGCACCGCAAGCCGGGTATAGCCGCCTTCATCCAACGTCCTGAGCGCCATTTCAAGTGTGTCGGACGGGATCAGGTGTGGCCGGTCAAACAGTTCCGGCGGTTCGGCCGTTTCCTGCGGCGTGAGTTTTGTCATGAAATCACGCACCGTCCATGTTCGCACAATGCGCAAATGCGAACCTTCTCCCAGGAACACACCGCGCTGCGACAACTGCCAGTCGAAGAAGCTCTTCCCTAATAGTGCCTGCATGATCATCGATGCGATGGATACCGACAACAACAGAGCGATGGTGAGTTCATACCCACCGGTCAGTTCAAACACGATAAGAGCCGTGGATATCGGTGCTCCAAGGATGGCACCGGCAACAGCGCCCATGCCGAGCAAGGCATAGACACCGTAACTGGAGGCATAGTCCGGCACGGCGCTGCCGGCAATAATGCCAAAGGCTCCGCCGGCCATGGCGCCAATGTACAAAGACGGTGAGAACACCCCGCCACCGAACCTGCTGGCCAGGGAAATAGCGGTGGCCACCGTCTTGGCAACCAGCAGTATCAGCAACCACCCCAGGCCATAGCTTTCCTTGATCGCCAGGTTGGTGGCTTCATAGCCGACACCCAATACCTGAGGCACCGTCAGCGCCATCATGCCCACAACCAGGCCACCAAGCGCCGGGCGTAACCACAATGGCATGGTATAGCGCCGCGCACTCCAGTCCGCCGTCATGACGGTCAGGTGAAAACAAACCGCTACCAGCCCGCACACGACACCCAGCAATGCAAAGGCTGGAAACTCCCAGTAAGAGGCAATGTGTTGTTCCGGCAATATGAATGCCGGAAAATCTCCGAGCCAGACCCGGGTGATCAGTGTTGCGGCAACGGCAGCCAGCACAGTTGGGACAAAAGCTGACAAGGCGAAGTGTCCGAGGATCACCTCGTGGGCAAACAACACGCCTGCGATCGGCGCATTGAAACTGGCGGACACGGCCGCAGCCGCGCCCGATGCCAGCAGAACCCGGCGTGCGGCAGGCGACAGGCTGAATTTGCGGTCGAGGAAAGCCGCAACTGTCGCGCCAAGATGCACTGCCGGGCCTTCACGGCCCACACTGGCGCCACACCCGATGGAGACCCCAGATGTAATGGCCGAAACCAGCCCGGCGCGTAGTGAAATGTCGGCCCGGTGCAGCGCACCGGCCTCGATTACATCTGAAATGCCATGCGCGCGGCGTTCCTTGATGAACTTCCAGATAATCAGCCCGACAACCAGGCCGCCCAGTGTTGGCCCGGCAACAACCACCCATGGCGCCCGAAAACCGGCAAGCGTGCCCACCAGATTTTCACTGGAGTTGCCCAGCCACAGCCACTGGACGTAGCCAATGCCCAGCCTGAAGCCCAGAATGGCGAATGCGCCGACCACGCCGATGGTTAGCGCAAGCGCCCACACAAGCGGGTGACGCGCCGCCCAGAAGGCGCGCAATTGTGGCAGGGTAAGCTCACCCAGCGTTGCAAGTAACCTGTCCCGCAGTTCGCCCATCGGCGAGCCCCACGTGTTTTAGAGCGAGGTGCGGTCAACCTCATCTCGCTCCAGTTTCAGCCCCAATCACAAAAGACTTCAACATGTTAGCCTAGGGTGATGCAAGCGTTACGGCAGGTTACTTCCTGATGATCCCGATTTTATGACCCACCTGCGGCGGGACGGGTAAGCCTGCGTGCGCTTCGTTCATGGCGGCAATCCGGTTCAGGATGGGTTCGGGAAACGGGGCTGACTTCTTGGCTTTCAAGTCCACATGCATGCAGATGGCTTCCATGGTAGCCGACAACCAGCCCTCGTCGGCATGGAACATCTCCTGCACATAATGCATCCGCTTGGTATCGTAATCGAGCATCTGCACCGTTACCTTGACCTTGTGGTCGGCGTGAAGTTCGCGGATATAGGTCGTGTGGGTTTCAAGAGTAAAAAATGACGCCCCGGTTTCAAGATACTCCGGCCCCAGGCCCACCAGTTCAAAAGCCTCATCGCAGGTGCGATCGAACAAGACCCCGTAATATGCCATGTTGAAGTGGCCGTTATAGTCGATCCAGTCGTCCTCGACCGTCTTGATGCTGCCCACAAAGGGCCGTCCATAGTCCGTCATTGTATTATTTGCTCCAAATGCTCGGGATTGTGACCGTAAAACTAGTGCGCAAATCCCAAGACCCGGTATAGTACAAGCGACAGGATACGTGGAGTCCCAAACCGGGCTTCAAAATCAGGATGGAAAAAACCATGTCAGTTCAAACCATTGAGCGCCGCAATTCTGTGTCACAGGCTATCGCTGAAATCACCGAGGTTCTGGGTGACAGGATATCGATATCCCAGGCCGTTCGCGACCAGCACGGCAAGGACACAACCTGGAATCCCGGCCACGCACCCGATGCTGTTGCTTTCATCAACTCTACCGAAGAAGTGCAGAAGGTTGTGCAGATATGCGCAAAGTACGAAGTACCGGTCATTCCCTACGGCACCGGCACGTCACTGGAAGGCCATATCACCTGCCCGCATGGGGGTATTTCCTTGGATATGAACAACATGAACCAGGTGCTTGAAGTAAACCCCCAGGATTTCGACGTGCGTGTACAGCCCGGTGTCACCCGCAAACAGCTCAATGAGTACATTCGCGACCAGGGACTGTTCTTCCCCATTGACCCGGGCGCCGACGCGTCGCTTGGCGGCATGACCGCCACCCGCGCGTCCGGCACCAATGCCGTGCGCTACGGCACCATGCGCGACAACGTACTGTCACTGACCGCCGTCATGGCCAATGGTGAGATTGTGCGGACCGCGCGCCGCGCCAAGAAGTCGTCTGCCGGATATGACCTGACCCGCCTCATGGTCGGATCTGAAGGCACGCTTGGTGTCATCACCGAAATCTGCCTGAAGCTGCACGGTATCCCGGAATCAATTGCCGCCGGTGTGTGTCCGTTCCCGTCGATCGAGGCTGCCTGCAATGCTGCCATAACCTGTATTCAGATGGGTGTTCCCATTGCACGTGTTGAATTGATCGACGCTGAAAACCTGAAGGCCTTCAACGCCTATTCCAACCTTGGCCTGAAGGAAGTGCCGACCTTGTTTGTGGAATTTCACGGCACCGAAGCGGGTGCGCGCGAGCAGATCGATACGTTTGCATCTATTGCAGACGAGCTTGGCGGCGGACCGTTTGACTGGGCGACCAATGAAGAAGACCGCCACAAGCTGTGGCAGGCACGCCATGACGGCTATTGGGCGATCAAGTCCATGGTACCGGGCAAGGAATCGCTGGGCACTGATGTGTGCGTGCCGATTTCAAGGCTTGCAGAGTGCGTTGAGCAAACCCGCCAGGACCTGGACAAGCACGGTCTGTACGGCCCCATACTCGGTCATGTCGGCGACGGAAACTTTCACGTCGTGCTGTTTTGTGATCGTGATGACGCCGCTGAGGTCAAAGCCACCGAAGAGTTCCTCTACCGCCTCGCCATGCGTGCCATCGCGATGGATGGAACCTGCAC
>JABDRA010000316.1 GCA_013041995.1 Anderseniella sp.
GCTACAAATGCTCTTGCCCCATCGATCAACTGCCCGTCGCGGGACATGACGTGAAAACGCGCCATAGCCTGTTGACGGCTCAAATCAGGGGGTAGCAGGACGCCTGTATCGGAAACGTCGACAAAAGCCAGTTCCTGTTTGCTGTCCTGATCGCGGTAGTGGCGAATTTCGGTAGCGCATAATGGGCAGGACCCGTCGTAGTAGATCGTTGTGCTGGATACCTTGTCCGGCATGATTTTACTCCATCTGGAACGGGCGCAACGCGTCTTGCAGCTATCGGCAGTAATTTGACTGTTATACGACGCTGATGTCTGCCTTGGATCATGCGCTGCACATCAGGGGCAACATGATCTATGCTGTCTGTAACGAATTCCAGGATTTAGGAGAGTTCGCAAAAAAACACAGACAAGCTGATGTAACGGAATGTGACCTAAACGGACGTACAGATGTCAGGAACGATTACTCTGCCAACCTGGTTTGCCGTGCTCGTTGTTGTCCTGGCGACGTTGGCGGTGGTCAACCATTTCCTGCTGCCCGCAATGCGGTGGATGGCGCGCCGGTCCGTCAACAAGGCAATCGCCGATGTGAACAGGCGCTTCGATCTCAAGCTGCCCCTGTTTCAACTCACCAAACGCCAGGTGCTCATTGACCGCCTCGTTTATGATCCTGAGGTGCTTGCAACCGTTGCGCGTATAGCCAATGAGCGCGGCGTGACGCGCGATGGCGTGATGGCGGAAGTGGTGTCGTTCGCTCGCGAGATCGTACCGTCGTTCAATCCCTACATCTATTTCAACCTGGGTTACCGGATTGCCCGCCGCTTCCTGCGCTACTTTTACCATGTCAGGGTTGGCTGGGTGCATGATGCGGCGCTCAAAGAGATGCCGCCGAAAACATCTGTTGTCTTCTTCATCAATCACCGGAGTAATCTGGATTATCTGCTGGTGACCTATCTTGCCTCGAGAAGAGCTGCGCTGTCCTACGGAGCGGGTGAATGGGCACGGGTCTGGCCGTTCAGGGCTATTTTGCGGCTTGCCGGGGCGTATATCCTGCGCCGCAACCTCGACGATCCGGTATACCGCGTGGTGCTGAGACGCTATGTTCAGATGGCGACGGCAGCAGGTGTGCCGCACGCAATATTCAGTGAAGGTGCACTGTCGCGAAACGGTATGGTCAATGCGCCGAAGCTGGGGTTGTTAAGCTACGTCTGCCGGGATTTTGATCCGGCAGGTGACGCCGATATAATCTTTGTCCCTGTCGGGACAAACTTTGATCGCGTTGTGGAACAGCGTACGCTGATAGCAAATGCAGACACTGACTATCGAGGCAGGGGGGCCGGTTTCGTGCTCGGGTCAACCTTCGTATTTGTTTGTCGCCAGATCTGGCACAAGCTCACCCGGCGGTGGCAGGGTTTTGGCATGGCGGCCGCCAATTTCGGAGAACCATTGTCATTGCGCGACTGGTCGAAACGCAATGACATATCTCTGGCTTCGCTCGAACAGGATCAATTGTTCGCGGCAGTCGGGGCATTGGGCAATGAGCTGCATAACAGGATCGTCGACGCGATCCCGGTATTGCCAGTCCCTCTGTTGGCGATGGTGCTGCTGACAAAGGACGAGCCGATGACCCGGGATGAATTTCGACAAGAGGCGCTGAAAGAACTTGAAGACCTGCGTGGTAAGGGTGCGCATCCAGGTATTTTGGAGGGTGGCGAAGAAAGCGCCATAATCGAAGGAATAGACCTGATGCGCAGATTGGGTTTGATAACGATCAACGGGCATGACAAAGTTGAACCACACGCGAGTGAACGAAACCTGCTTCAGTATCATGCAAATTCAATGGTTCAACTGAGCGCTTCGCTAGAGCAACATGGGTTCAAGTGAACCCACAAAGTTGCTCTAACACTTTGAAAGCGATCAGGTTCATGATTTTTGGTTGAATCAACCAAAAATCATCCTGATCTGGAAGCTGAATGATGGCATCTGTTTCATGACAACACTGCAGCGCCCATCTACCCAGGAATTGCTGGTGGCAGCATTGCGCACGCCACTTGGAAATCTGGTGGCCCGGCCGTGGTTTGATTATATTGCACTCAACACCGTTGCCTACTGGTTTTTCCCCCTGTCACGATTGTGGGCGGCAGCGCGAACTGCGGAAGGGTCGGTGGATGGCTTCTTTGAAAGCGCAGGCGTTACGCCTTCGCCCCGACTGACGGGGCGCCTCAAACGTATTCTCAGTGAGTTCGAAACCGTTCGCCATCGCATGGTGAGCATTGAGGAAAATTGGGAAAGCATATTTTTCGGTGCAAATGCACCGTCACCAGATGCTGCATTACACGCCGAGCATGAGCGTCTGACCTGCCGCAACCGGTACAACAACCTGCGCCGAAAGTTCATTGCGTTGCGGCTTGCCAACAACGTGCAACCGGTGCGTTGGCAGATTCCGTCACCGGCGGATGTGGATGCTGTCTACGGCACGATGCTGGCTGATCCGGCCAAGGCTTTTGCGCCGCCGGACCCCATGCCGGAAGTAACTGTTTCACAT
>JABDRA010000317.1 GCA_013041995.1 Anderseniella sp.
CATGCGTCACATAGACGATGGTCACGCCAAGGTTTTCGTGGATGTGCTTGATCTCGTATTGCATCTGCTCGCGCAGCTGCTTGTCCAGCGCACCGAGCGGTTCGTCCATCAAGATCACGTCGGGATCGTTTGCCAGGCACCGGGCAAGCGCCACGCGCTGCTGCATACCACCTGACAATTCGTAAATCATCTTGTCCGCGAAATCCTTGAGCCCGACAATCTGCAAAAGGCTTTCAACCTTTTCCTGGGTCTCGGCGGCAGGCTTGCCGGCCATGTCAGGACCAAATGCGATGTTCTTGCGCACATTCATCCACTCAAACAGCGCGCCTTGCTGAAACACCATGCCGCGTTCTGCGGCAGGACCGGTTACAACATGATCGTTGAGAATGACCTTGCCTTCAGTTGGAGCAAGGAACCCGGCAACAATGTTCAAAAGCGTTGTCTTGCCACACCCTGACGGGCCAAGCACAGACATCAGCTCTCCCGACTTCAGATTGAGCGAAACATTCTGCAATGCCTGAACTGCGCCGCCGTTCGGCAACTCAAATCGCATTGATATATCGTCGATTATGAGGTTGGACATGTTCCCCTCCCTTAGAGCCCTTGCATGTTCGGTTTGCGGACGAGACCTTGACCGGCCTGCTTCTTGTTCGCCGCCAAAAACAGGCCACCCGAACCAACGGGTGGCCTGAGTATCGGATGTTACATCCCGGCTGCAGCCTTCAGGTAGCTGGAGTTAACAGCACCTTCATAGGACGGCAGCGCCTTTACGGTGCCGCCTTCAGCCAGTTTTGCACCGGCTGCATCGAAGTTCTTCACAAGGAAGCCGCCCATCCATTCGTCACTGAGTGCCTGTTCGGAGGAAATGAATTTCATGCCGGTGGTCATGATTGCCTTTGCAGTGGCTTCATCCTGGCCAGCCATCTTGGCTATCTCAGGCATCATTTCATCAGCGCCACCGCTATTGAACTTGTCGTTCATGTCGTTGGTGACTTTCAGGAACTTGGTGACAAGGTCAGCGTTTTCCTTGGCCCATGAGCCGGTCGTGGAAATAACATCATAGACCTTGCCTACGATTTTTTCCTTTTCGTCGCCTTCGATGAGAACGTTGCCGAACTCTTTCATGCGACGCAGAGGACCACCCCAACCGCAAACCATGTCCATGTTGCCGTTGGCAAATGCTGCAGCTGAGTCAACCGGAGCCATGTCCACGATTTTCATCTTGGTTGTGTCCACACCGAAGTGTGCCATCTGGGCAAGGAAACCCGTATGAGCCGCCGTGGACAGCGGAACACCAACGGTTTTGCCTTCGAGTTCCTTGGCATTGTCCTTGGTGATTTCGAGGTTCTTGCGAACCACGCAGTTGTCGTTGTCCGAATAGGTCAGAGCAACATCTACTGCCTGCAGGTCCTGACCGGCAGAAACAGCTGTCAGGAACGGTGTCACGCCCTGGGAAACGGCAATGTGCACATCACCGGAAGCCATGGCGGCAGACATTGCGGTGCCGGCATCGAAAGACACCCACTTAACCGTAACACCCAGTTCTTCATCATAGATTTTTTTGGCTTGCGCATACTGGAACGGCATTGGCCATTCCGGGAAAAAGGCAACAACCAGTTCCTTTGTCTGCGCCTGAGCTGCAGTAAAGCTGATCGAGGCCAAAGCTGCTGCTGCAAGAGTTGCTGTCAGTAATTTCTTCATAGAGTACTCCCTCCGCTGAATAGCGTCCGAAAACGTGAATAGTGAATAGGTTGAAAAGCGTGCTTTCGGTGTCCCTATTATGAAACGTCCAAGGCATGCGGCGCAATGGCACATGCCGCGTTGGTCCTAAAAATATGGCGCTTTGGTTCCATGCTCAGACAATGGGCGTTTTTTAAAGGCAATTGGCCAAATTCACGACATATCGTCCAATCGCCAGGCTGGATGTCAATCCAGGGCTTTCCATACCAAACAGGTTGATCAGACCCGGCACGCCATGCGCTTCAGGACCGTCAATGCGGAAGTCCTGGATTTGATTGCCCGGCGGAACGATCTTGGGTCTCACCCCGGCATAGGACGGCTGCAGGGCGCCATCCGGCAATGCCGGCCAGTACCGCCTGACCATTGCGTAGAATTCATCGCCACGCGCCGGGTCCACGTTGTAGTTCGGCTCATCGACCCATTCCACATCCGGGCCAAACCGGGCCTGGCCACCGACGTCGATTGTCAAATGAACGCCCAACCCGCCGACGACCGGACATGGATAGATCAACCGCGAAAACGGCACTTTGCCGGCGATCGAGAAATAGCTGCCCTTACCGTAATAAGCAGTCGGCACATGAACGCCATCAAGGCCCTCAAGACTTGATGCAACCTGAGGCGCATTGAGACTGGTGGAGTTGACAAAAAGATTACAGCCGACCGTCATTGGTTCTGCGCCGCCGATATCAATCTCGATTTGTCTGCCACCCACGCGACCACCTGCAACCGGAGATCGGGTGGCCAGCGTGGCGCCGGCGTTTTCAGCCTCCCCCAGCAAGGCCAGCATTACGCCGGCTGAATCCATCATGCCGGTTGAAGGCGACAGTATAGCGGCTACACACTTCAGTTCAGGCTCCAGCGCCCTGGCCTGGCTCTCATCAAGCAGTTCAAGGTCATTGACGCCATTGGCTGCACCTTTTGAGATGATGGCCTCAAGCGTAGCCACCTCGTCCGGTTCACACGCCACAATCAATTTGCCGCAATTGCTGTGGGAGACATTGTGCTTCTTCATAAAGTCGTACAACAGCCATTTGCCTTCAACGCACAACTGTGCGCGCAAGGACCCAGGCGTGTAGTACATGCCCGCATGAATGACTTCGCTTGACCGTGATGACACACCGCGGCCAAACGCTTCGTCAGCCTCCACGATCAGGACTTCACGGCCTGATTGTGCAAGTTCACGGGCAACCGCCAGACCGATCGCCCCCGCACCTGCCACAACACAGTCAATCTCGTAGTCAACAGCCATCAGACCAACGTCTTGCTAGAGTCTTTCACCCTTAAATAGAATCGCTTGACCGATTTTCTGCGTTCGCTGGCAAGGCACGGCTGCCGTCGTGGTCTGGTTGACCACAAGGGAGACGTAACGCAGTCCAGTGGGCGCAGAAAACCGGCCTTCGGTGACACAAAGTCAGCCCATCGGCGTCGTTGCAAAGCTTGCCCGATGCACCACATCGCGCTTCGTTTTGCGCCTAACCGAGTGAACTGATTTTGTGCCATCAAACGCTTCTATTTAAGGGTGAAAGGCTCTTGGGTCCAGACACAAGTCATCGTGTGCAATCGCGCACACGCTTGAGCAATTCACGGTCCACTTCGATAGTCCCGCGTGCAAGGCTTTCCTGCCGCGTTGCCAGACGGCTCAGGCCCGGCAGGCGGGTTCCCTCCTGGGCAGTGATCGAACCGGCCAGTGTGGCAAAACGGTCTGCAAACAAGCCTGCCGAAAACCCTTCAGGATCTATTGCCAGAAAGAACTGCCCCGAATTGCACGGCCCGCCGGCATCGGTCGCAAATGGGGACATGGTGCTGCCTGGTTGTGCACCGCTCATCAGTGAAGACAT
>JABDRA010000319.1 GCA_013041995.1 Anderseniella sp.
CACCTGTCTTGAATAGGTCAGGCCGTTCAATGCCCCCAGCGCCCGCCGGCCAATGCCGTTGACCGCAGCCTCCTTCTTGAAACTCCCCAGCCAACGGTCAAACCCGGCTCCCGTATTGCCACACGACGCAGCCGCTGCCGGCCCCGCCGCCAACACCATGAACAGTCCCACCCCTGCCAGTGTCTTGAGCTTCATCAGGTTTTCTCCTTCTTTGGATTAGATTTGTCAGCAGCAACTGTGTGGCGCAAATGCCGGTCTTGCAAGGTCACATGGCTCCCGGAACTCAAAGCTTGGTGACATGCAGCGGCGGCACCCGGTCGGCCCATGGCATGGCTTCTTCAAGGGCGGCACCGAGTGCGATAAGCAGATGTTCACGCGCCGGCCCTGCTCCCAGTTGCACGCCTATCGGCAATCCGCTGGAATGCATCGCCAACGGGAGCGAGATCGCAGGTGTGCCGGCCACATTATACGGAAACGCGAACTGCACCGGCTCATCAGCCAGCACCATGTACTCTTCAGCCGACAAGCCCGGCAGGTTCAGCCCGTACCGACCGTGTGGCTGGGAGACCTGGGCCGTGGCCGGAGACAGCAACACATCATAACGGGAGAAGAACCGGCCGATCTCGCGCCGCGCCTGATTGAGCCACGCAAGGCCATCGAGAAACTCATACGGGTCCATGTCACGGGCGCGCTGATATATCTCCCATGTCACCGGTTCCAGATTGTCCGGCCCGGGCACCCGGCCGGTCTTGTTGCCGATCTTGTCCAGGGTCTTGTGAAACCCGAAAAACCAGATCGAGCACATCATTTCAGACGCCGCCTCCTGGTCAAACACCAGGTCAGCCTGTTCGACCACATGCCCCATATCGGCAAGCTGGTTCGCTGTCGCTTCGACGGCAGCAGCCACCTCGGTGTCAACCGGTGCATCCATGGTCGGCGCAGCAGTCCACGCTACACGAAGCTTTTCGGACCGGCGCTTAAGCCAGGGCATGAAGCCATCATCCGGCGTCGGAATATGAAACGGGTCTCCTGGTTGCGGCATGCTCAGGCAATCCAGCATCGCTGCCGTATCGCGCATGGTACGGGTCTGCACAAAGTTCATGGCTAACCCGAAGCCGCCTTCATCAATGTGCGGACCGGCCGACACGCGTCCGCGCGACGGTTTCAGGCCAATGCCGCCACACCAGCTGGCCGGAATGCGAATTGAACCGCCGATATCGGAGCCATGGGCAATCGGCACAACGCCCGCTGCAACGGCTGCCGCGGATCCACCGCTTGATCCGCCGGCAGAATAGCCTTCGCGCCACGGGGTGGACGTATTGCCGTACAGCAGGTTTTCAGTCGAGGTCGCAATGGAGTATTCGGGCGCGTTTGACCGCCCGAGAATGTTCAACCCGGCCGCGCGAAACATCTCAGCCAGATGGGTATCGTCGTCACATACATACCCTTGAGCAAGCCGCGATCCGAATTCGACCTTGCGGCCCTTTTCATAACCGCGCACGTCCTTGATCAGCATCGGCACACCGCGAAACGGACCATCACCCAGGCCGGTTTCATCCAGGCCGCCAATACGATCGTCGTAGGTTTCGACAACTGCATTGATCTTCGGGTTGGCAAGGGCGATTGCCTCCCTAGCCAGTTCAGCGACTTCCCTGGCAGTAACCTCGCGCCGCCGGATCAGCGCAGCCAGACCGGTTGCATCCAGACAGGCATACTCGTGCAGCTTCATTCGCCCTCCGCGACCACGCGCAGCTTGGCCAGGCCCTTGTCGTAGGTTTCTGAAACGTCGGATTTGATCATCGGTCCGAACCAGCGCGCCATCGGATTGTTGCCGAGTTCGGAAACCATCGACCAGGTCACCTTGGTGCCGCCCGCATCAGATGCAAGATCGAAGCGCGCCGATGCGGTTCCCATCTGGCCGAAATCCAGCGCCGTGACCAGCCTCTCATTTGCGGTTGATTCAGTGACGGTCATGCTGCCTTCGCCCATCTCGGTCGACTCCCATGACATGATCTGGCCTACCCCGTCTTCGGCACCGGAGAACTCAACCTTCATGTCGGGGTCCATATCCGCCCACGGCGACCATTTGTTGAAGGCTTTCAGATTGGCTACGTGGGGAAAAATCTTTTCCGCCGGCGCGTTGATCACCAGGTCACGAGACACACTGACCTTCGACGGCATCAGCATGCCGCCGCCGACCACGACCAGCACCACGACGCCGAGCGCCACCAACAGCCATTTGAGTAGTTTTTTCATGAGGAGCTCCCATTCCTTGATTGGTGTAAAGCCGCCCCCCGGCAAAACCGCCCTATCTGATCCGGCGCATGAAGTCAGGTGTCGGATATCCGTCCGCTGGCATCTTCAGCTTGAGCTGCATGTCACGCACCGAAGCGCGCGATTTGGCGCCAAGCGTTCCATCAACGCCGCCGACATCATAACCGCGCCGTTCCAGCGCTGTCTGCACGGCTTTGACTTCCTTGTACCCCATCTTGGGCACCTTGCCACGGCCCGGACTGGCCTTGGGCGCACCGAGATAGCGGGTACCGAGATAAGCGGCGGTCAGCGAATATGTCAGGGATTCATTCCACGTCAGATATGCATCAAAATTGGGATAGCCCAGGAAGGCGGGACCATTGCGGCCCATCGGCAGGATCAGGGACGCCGGCAGGCTGTCCGCCTTGAGGTTCTTGCCGCCGCGCCGCTTCACACCCCATTTCGCCCACTGCGAGCGCGGGTGCTTGATGGTTACATCAGCCTGTTCCCATGGCAGGCTGTCAGGCACTTCCACTTCCTGCAGCCAGGGTTGCCCCTTCTGCCAGCCCAGATACTTCATGTAGTTGGCCGCAGACGCCAGTGCATCGGCTGACGACTTGACCATGTTGCGCCGGCCATCACCGTCGAAGTCCACCGCATGCCTGTCGTAGTATGACGGCAGGAACTGCAACTGGCCGAGTTCACCGGCCCATGCGCCCTTCATCTCCCCAAGGCGCAGATCACCTTTCTGAAGGAGGTTGAGTGCCGCGATCAGCTCCTTGGTAAATTTCTCCGGCCGGCGGCAGTCATAGGCAAGTGTGGCCAGTGACCTGATCGTCGAATCATTGCCCAGAAAACCGCCAAAATCGGTTTCCAGCGCCCAGAATGCGGTGACCACTTCACCGGGCACGCCATACTTGCTCTTGATGGAATTGAACATTCTGGCATTGGACTTGAGCTTTGCAGCACCCGTCTTGAGCCTGGCCGCCGATATCAGCTTGCCGGAAAATGTCAGCCAGTCATCGGAAAAGATGATCTGGGTGCGATCCTTCTTGATGATGCTCTTGTTGAACGTCACACCGTCAAGCGCTGCGCTGATGACCTGCCGCGAGATACCTGCAGCGGCCGCCTCCTGCTTGAAGCCTGACAACCAGCGATCGAAACTGCCGGTATTCCTGCAGGTCGACTTGGCTTCAGCCGTTTGGGTAACAACCGGTGACGCAAAAAGCGCTGCCGCCATCAGGGACGCCGCAATGGCAGACGCAAAACGCAAGCTCATGTATTCCTCCTAAGGGACCAGTTCCGGGATTCTTTATGGTGTGCAAAGGATGTCCGCTGGCGCGACCAAAATCAAGCATGTTGCGGGGTGTAAATCTACATCGCTCACGCAAGCAGCCAAGCGGCTGCGCTCCGCGGGGGCGCACTGCGTGCGACGGCCGGTCGGCCTTGCCTCGGCACTTCGTACCTCGGATTGGAGTTCAACACTGGCGTCATCCCCGTGAAAACGGGGATCCAATACCAGCAAAGGCAATGTATCCCGATAAGCATGGATTCCCGTTTTCACGGGAATGACGATAGTTGGGGGTGTTCAGGGTCGGAGAACGGCCTGAGCGCAGCGAAGAAAGCTGTTCGACCAGAATAAACAGAACGGCCCGCCGAAGGCGGACAAGCCGTTCGACCAGAATAAACAGAACGGCCCGCCGAAGGCGGATAAGCCGTTCGACCGGAATAAACAATTTCACCCACACCGTGCCCGCATGTTCCAGCCCACTGCGCTCGGCTGCACGCTGCCGTCCAGGATTTGCGCCTTCTGGTTGTCCTTGCAGGCAAAGTGATTGACGGCATTGCGCCCTACCTCGGACACGATGCGCGCATCGGCGGCCGTTTTGCCCAGGCTGCGGCCCCTTGCGGATACATTCACCGTGAATACTTGCTCGGCGACAATATGCCTGAACTGAACCTGGTAGGTGCGCCCGTTATAGTATAGTGGCTCGGTATGAGTCTCGCCCTGCGCATAAGGCGACGGGTTGGTGTTGATCGACGCCAGTTTCGGCTTTTCCGATGCACACGCAGACAGCGCCAGCACCGTCACGCCGGACACGGCAATCAACTTGGCTGGATGCATGTCGTTCAATCCCCTTCACGCCAGCTCAAACGCGTGGCATAGCAGGCAGTCGCCATTCCAATATCTGTTTACGAGCTGATTCCACAATGAAACCGTTTGATCCCGCCAGCGCCCTGTCTGCCCGCACATCTGCCATCGAAGAGATCGCCATCATCGCCATGGCCCAGAAAGCCCGCGAACTGAAAGCGCAAGGTGCCGACGTTGTGTCGCTCACCATCGGGGAACCGGATTTCGATACACCGGCTGCCATCCGGCAGGCTACCGTGGACGCGATGAATGCAGGCTTTACCCATTACGCGCCGATTGCCGGTTACCCGGAACTGCGCGCCGCCATTGCCGACCGGCTGAACCAGGACAACGCCATTCCGGTTGAACCGGCAGGCGTGGTGCTGTCGAACGGGGCCAAGCAGGCGCTCACCAATGCCTGCTTCGCGACGCTGGATGCAGGCGACGAGGTCATCCTGATCGCACCGTTCTGGGCGGCGTATGAAGGCATTGTCAAAATGGCGGGTGGCGTTCCGGTGATTGTCTCGGCAGGCGCCGACACTGCCTTCAAGCCGACCATCGAGCAGGTTGCAGGCGCCATGACAGATCGCACCAAGCTGATCATGCTCAACTCACCGTCAAACCCGTCCGGCGCGGTATGGAACGCAGATGAACTGCAGGCGCTGGCAGGCCTTGTGCAGTCCCATCCACGCTGCCTGGTGCTGTCGGACGAAATTTACGAGGACATCTGGTTTGAGGAACGCCCGACCTCCATCGCCTCCCTGCCCGGCATGTTCGAACGCACCATCACCGTCAACGGGTTTTCAAAAGCCTATGCCATGACCGGATGGCGCGTCGGATACTCGGCCTCGTGTGAGCCGCTGGCCAAGGCGATCTCCAAGGTGCAGGGCACCTTTACCGCCGGTGGCAACGCCTTTGCCCAGCAAGGCGCGCTTGCCGCCATAACCGGCCCGCGTGACGGGGTTGACGCCATGCGCGCATCCTATCACCGTCGCCGCGACCTGATCGTATCCCTGCTGGGTGACATCCCCGGCATCAAGGTGGTTTCACCACCGGCGTCTTTTTATGTGTTTCCCGACATTTCCGGGCTGTTGGGCAAAGCTGCCGGCAATACAAGGCTTGAGACCGATGTGGAGTTCTGCCACTGGCTGCTGGACGAGTATCACCTGGCAACGGTGCCCGGCTCCGCATTCGGCGGGCCCGGCTGCATCCGGCTGTCATTTGCCGCAGGTGATGACGACATCACGACGGCCATGTCCCGCTTGGCCGAGGCAGCGGCTACGCTGGTTTGAGGTTCTCAAAACACCTTCCCGCATGAAAAAAGCAGGTTGCCTTCTGATGAGAAGAACAACCTGCCGGGGGGACCTGGGATAGGGAGGGAGAATACACCAGGAACGATAGTCGGGGGGTAAACTAGATCAGTATGGTTT
>JABDRA010000320.1 GCA_013041995.1 Anderseniella sp.
GTGTCTCTGATGGTAATGCTGCGTCCAACCAGCGTCTCGGACAATTGCTCCTGGTCTTCGGGAACCAGCCTCTGCCATATCCAGGCGGCCTGGGTCCGGGCAAACTCATGCGCGGCCTGCGCGCTGGTACCCGGTGGCACGGTCAGCACAATGCCTCGCCCGTTTTTGTCCATCCGCATGATGATGCGCCGGGCTTGCGCATTGCCGCGATACCGCACGGACACTTCACGACCGTCAATCAGCAAACTGCCCGGACCATCCGGCTTACCGGGGTCGGGAGTGAACAGACGTTTCAGGGGTGAAAGTGACATGTTCGGATAATAGCTGATTCGCCGTTCCAGCGCGTGCCGCGAAAGCGGACACCGTTGAGATCAGGAGCAACCTTGGTTTATGCGCCTGAGGCAGGCATCAGGCCTTGTGGTTGTGCTTGTGCATGAACCCAACAATGCGCGGCACAATATGAGCCCGGAAACGGGATCCGTTGAACACGCCATAATGGCCGACCTTTTCCTGCAGGTGATGGTCGCGCATTTTTTTCGGCAGGCTGGTGCACAGCTCGTGCGCGGCTTCTGATTGCCCGATACCGGAGATATCGTCCCTTTCACCCTCGATTGTCATCAGGGCTGTTTCGGTAATCGCAGCAGGTTCAATGAGTTGGTCGCGATAGGTGAACTCACCCTTTGGCAGCGCCTGCTTTACGAACACCCTGTCCACTGTCTGCAGGTAGAACTCCGCTGTCAGATCCATCACGGACAAATACTCGTCATAGAACTCTTCATGTTTTTCAGCCGAGTCACCGTCACCTTCAACCATATGTCCGAACAGTTCGCGGTGCGCGTCAACATGCCGATCCAGGTTCATGGTCATGAAACCCGTAAGTTGCAGGAATCCTGGATAGACCCGGCGCATGAAGCCGGCATTCGGAAATGGCACCCGCACGATGACATGCCGCCTGAACCAGTCCGTGCCGCGTTCAGTTGCCAACTCGTTGACCGTGGTGGGGTTGCGGCGTGTGTCGATAGGGCCGCCCATCAACATCATCGACGCCGGCAGCAACTTGTCCTTGCGCTGGTGCATGAGGGAGATGGCGGCAAGCACCGGGACAGTTGGCTGGCATACCGCCATGACATGCACGTTTTCACCAAGGTGCTGAATTATTTCAATGACATAGTCGATGTAATCGTCCAGGTCGAAGCTGCCTTGTGAGGCAGGCACGTCCCGGGCATCCACCCAGTCGGTAATGTACACATCGCCGTGTGGCAGCATGGCTTCAACGGTGCCGCGCAACAAGGTTGCGTAGTGTCCGGACATGGGCGCAACGATCAGTATTTTCTGATGTTGCTTGGGATCGGACGGGGCAACTTTAAACTGACGATTGAAGTGCAGCAGGCGGCAGAACGGTTTTTCCCACGTATGGTTTTCCTGCACCGCACAGGGTTTGCCTTCAACTTCCGTGGTTGTGATGGCAAATTCCGGCTTGCCATAGCGTCTGGTCAGCCGCTCAAACATCTCGAGCGACGCTGCATATGAACGGCCAAGTTCTGTGCTGGCAACCGGATTGGTCGAATTGGTCCAGAAATGATGGCCATACTTTGCAGCCATTCGCAGCGGCGCAATCGCTGCGTGGTTCATTTCGTACATCATGTAAAGCATTGAGAGATCACCATCCGCCCGTGCGGGCTTCAACTAGAATTGCTGCGCTGCAACATAGCACTATAATATACACGAGGGCAATCGATCAACCGCGCCTTGCATCGAAAGTATACCCAATCAAATTTTGAGACTTTTCAACCGCTTGTGATATCGATCAGGGCTTTCTTGATATCATCCGCCGATGTGCCGAACGGAAAGTGACGAACGAACTTGCCATCAGGCCCCATCAGGTAGGTGATGCTGGAATGATCCATGAGATAGCTGTCCTTGTCGGCATTCTCACCACCGGCCCTGGTGTAGTAAACCCGGTAGGCGGCGGCAATCTTGCGGATGTCTTCGGCTGAGCCGGTCAGACCAATGGTACCGGGCCAGAAGTGGGCCACGTACTGCTTCATGATGTCGGGCGTGTCCCGGGCAGGGTCGATGGTCACGAATGCAAGATTGAACTTGTCTTCGGCCCCGTCAATGTCGCTCAAGGCCGCGGAAATCACCTGCAATTCCGCCGGGCAGATATCAGGGCAGAACGTGAAGCCGAAATAAAACAGCGTGTGCTTGCCGAGAAAGTCCTGTTCGCTGACCCGCTTGCCGTCCTGATTGGTTGCCTCGAACGGCCCGCCGACCAGCGCTGTTCCGGAGCTGACCACCTTGGTTTTTGACGTGTCGGGTGCAAGCAATAATGCACTTGCGCCGATGCCGGTTGCCAGCAGCAGGCAGGAGATGGCAAGAATTGCGGTTGATTTTTTCATGGGGGCATTCATACCCGTGCAGGCTTATACCAAAGGAAGTAATTCTTGACCCATTTGGTGGGTCAAGAATTACTTCCTTTGGTATGACATGGCAAAGCGGCAACACGTCACAATGTTGTGGGTGCACCATGCCTGCTCTAGTCTGGCCTGCAGCCCATGCCGGTTCGGCAGCAAACTGAACGGAAAGTAACGAAAATCATGTCCAGTACGGTCTCCAATGTCCTGGCCGGTACAATCGGCCCGACCTCGCGTATTGCCGGCACATTCTTTACCCATGAAGGCCTGCGCCTGCGCACCTCAATCCGGCTGCGCTGGCTAGCGGTTGCCGGCCAGACATTTGCTGTCTTGTGGGTATATTGGGGTATGGGCTTCGCCCTGCCGATCTGGCTGTGCAGCATTTTCATTGCCCTGTCGGCCTGGGTAAACATCTCCCTGTCACTCAGTTGGAGCGTAACGGCGCGGCTGCACGAACGCTACTCGTCCCTATTGCTGGCCTATGACATTTTCCAGCTGGCGGCATTGCTGTATCTGACAGGCGGATTGTCCAATCCGTTTGCATTTCTGTTCATTGTGCCGGTGACGGTTTCCGCAGCCACCTTGCCCTTGCCGCGTACGGTTCTGCTGGCCGGACTGGCAGTGGTTATAACCACATTTCTGGCGATTTTTCACCTGCCGCTTCCCTGGCATCCCGATCAGTCATTTGCGCTGCCGAACTTGTATAAAACCGGTCTGTGGGCGGCCCTGGTGTGCGGCATTATCTTCTCCACCCTGTATGTCAATCGGGTCGCCAGCGAGGCACGTGACATGGCAAACGCGCTGGCGGCTACCGAGGTAGCGCTTGCCCATGAACAGCAACTGTCGGCACTGGATGGACTGGCAGCGGCGGCGGCCCATGAACTCGGCACGCCTCTTGCCACCATTGTGCTCGTTGCCAAGGAGCTCAAGCGCGAACTCAAACTGGACGGTCACCATGGCGAGGATCTTGACCTTCTCGTCTCGCAGTCAGAACGCTGTCGTGAAATCCTGTCGCGCTTGTCGAAACGGGACAACCAGTCAGATGCAATGATGCAGACCGTGCGCATGACTGCACTGGCAGAAGAAATCGCCGGGCCGCTCAACTCGCCTGACATCGCCATTCTGTTTGATGTGCAGCCAAAATCGGACCGCAGCGGCAACCCGCTGACGGAACCGGTTTTGATGCGCAACACAGCCATCAAATACGCATTGGTAAATTTGATGGAGAACGCGGTTGATTTTGCAAAGACCAGGGTGACGGTTCGAATTTCCTGGTCACTGGAGCAGATCAGCCTCACCATTTCCGACGACGGTTCGGGATTTTCCCAGGCCGTCATGGACCGCCTCGGTGATCCTTATGTTACAACCCGCAGCCGGTTTGGCGAAGATGAGCGGATCAGGCGGGAGGGCCATGGCGGCATGGGACTTGGCTTTTTTATCGCCAAAACACTGCTGGAACGATCAGGTGCCCAGGTCAACCTGGCAAACCGGGCCTTGCCTGAAACCGGAGCCGTGGTTCGCATTGTCTGGCCGCGGGAGATCGTCGAGATGGCGCAGGCAAAGCCGGCTGACTTGTGATTTTTACCACGCTGGGCCAAATTGCTGTAAGAACCACACCGCAGCAGGCATAACACTAGTGGCGCCCGAGCCTTAGGATTTGAATTAATGAGTGATAACGAGATCGACGGACCGAAGACACTTTTGCTGGTGGATGATGATCGTCCGTTCCTGCAGCGGCTTGGCCGGGCCATGGAATCTCGCGGTTTTGACGTGCGTATGGCACAGTCGGTTGCAGAAGCCATGGGTGAAGTGAAACGCGATCCGCCTGCCTATGCCGTCGTCGATTTGCGACTTGAAGATGGCAATGGCCTCGATGTGGTTGAAGCCCTGCACACTGTTCGTCCCGAGGCTCGCGCCGTGGTCCTGACCGGATACGGCAATATTGCCACCGCAGTGTCCGCCGTAAAAATCGGGGCTGCCGACTACCTGTCGAAGCCGGCTGATGCCGATGCTGTGTATGGTGCACTGATGGCCCAGGCAGATGCGCGTGCTGCGTTGCCGGAAAACCCGATGTCGGCAGACCGGGTGCGCTGGGAGCATATCCAGCGGGTCTATGAATTGTGCAATCGCAATGTCTCCGAAACCGCGCGGCGCCTGAACATGCACCGCCGGACCCTGCAGCGCATTCTTGCCAAGCGCGCACCGCGCTAAATCAAGCAGATCGGTACAGGATTCAGATCCCGTTTGCGTTCGGGTCTATTGTTGATTGCAGGCGCAGCGATGCCGAGCGTGCCAGTAACAATGTGACCGCCTTGCGCCTGGCACCCGACAGCTTGGCTTCGCATGCTTCGCGAATGACTTCCGCTCCCCATGCGTCAGCGATCATCAATCCGGCGGTTTCATCGATCAGGCCGGGGTCCATATCCGGCGGAATGGCAAAATAGAACCGGTCGCAATACGCCATGTAGTCATGCCATTTATGGTCTGAAAGATAGTCCGCCGGTGACGACTTGATTTCCACAATCCAGATTTCACCCTTGGCATTTATGGCGATCAGGTCGGCACGGCGTCCGTTGGCCAGGGACAGTTCGGCAATACTGGCAAAGCCCGCACTGAGCAACATCCTGGCGGTACCACGCTGAACTGCAGCCGCCGTCGCAGACTGGCGGCCATCGGAATTGAAAACAGGATCAGATATGTCCGGTCGTTCGCTCAACTCAGCCTCGCAGACACCTGTTTCAGCCTATATCGCGCGCGCTTCCCAGCGGAAAAACCGTGCCGCGATAATCGCCGCGCCAATGCCCCACAACGCCATGACGCCGATATGGGGCAGGATTGAATAGACTATGCCTTCTGCGTCCGGCAGTGCAAACCCATAGCCTTCATAGGCGTAGTCAAAGGCGCGCTGGAACGCGATGGAGAAGTGCCGCAATGGAAACAGGTTGCCGATCAGCGGCACCCATTCGGACGTCTCGGTGCTTGGACGCACGAATATATCCGACACGAAGGCCAGCGGCATGATTGCTGCGCTGCTGGCTGCTTGCACCGTTTCGCTGGACCGGAACAAGGCGGTGACCATCATGCCGAGAGAGGCAAAGCACAAGGCACCTATGACGGCGACGATTGCCGCTGCCGGCACCCGCTCCCAGATGATTTCCACACCGAAAGCCAGCGCCCCGGTTGCAATGACCAGCAGCAGAGAGATGAAGGCGATCACTGAAACAGCGATGATCCGGGCGCAGATATACACCCACGGCGGCATCGGGGTACCGCGTACCCGTTTCAGAATACCCAGGTCACGAGCGGTCGCGGTCGATACGGCCAAATAGGTGAAGCAGGCCATCACAACACCAAAGACCGCCAAAGCGGGGGTATAGAACTGTGCGGTATTAAGTCCAAGGCCCTGGATTTTCTCATTGCCGAATAATTGTGTCAGGACGATCAGCAACACCAAAGGCATGGCAACCACGAAGAAGACAGCCGCCGGACGCCTGGTAAACAGACGCAGTTGATGTATCGCTTCTTGAACCAGCATCATGGCGTGTCGCTTTGCGGCTTGTCCTGGCGTTGTGACACCAGTTGCAGGTAGATGTCTTCCAGGCTCTGTCTGGTAACCGAAATCGAACTGAGATCGTATCCGCTGGTCTGGGACCAGGATGTCAGGGTGCTCAGCGCAGGAACGGGATTGGTCACAACGAGTTCCGCGTGGCCGTTTTGCACTGCGGTGACGGCTGCCAGTTTGGCCGGGAAACCATCGGGCAATTTTTCGTCTGCATCAAACCGGATGGTGGCGTGCGTGCAGTGCTGTCTCTGCAGATCGAGCGGCCGGCCCTCCGCCGCGATTTGTCCGTTGACCATAATTGCCATGTGGCTGGCCAGGGCCTGCACTTCGTCCATATAGTGTGATGACAGCACAATCGTGCAGCCATTGGCGTTGAGGCGTTGAATCAGTGTCCAGATTTTGCGCCGTGCCTCAGGATCGAGGCCGGTCGTTGGTTCATCCAGGAAAACAAGCTCCGGATTGCCGACAATGCCCAGTGCAATTTCCAGCCGCCGCTTCTGTCCACCCGACAGGTTGCCGACCCGGTTGTCCTGCAAATGGGCCAGATTGACATCAACCAGCACCGCGCCGACGTCACGGGGTTCACGGTAGAGCCGGGCAAAAGCCGTGATGGTTTCCGTGATAGTGAGTTCAGGCTCCAGTGCCGTTGTCTGCAACACCAGTCCGGTGCGCCGCTTCAGTTCTGCGCCGTCGGTTTCCGGGTCCAGGCCGAGAACCGAAACGCGGCCGCTGTCGGCCTTTCTGTAGCCTTCAAGAATTTCGATGGTTGTGGTCTTGCCTGCTCCATTTGGGCCGAGCAGTGCAAACGTCTCACCTTTCTGCACCTCAAACGACAATTCATCCACGGCCTGGCGGCCGTCGTAAGACTTGCAGAGCTGATTGACGGAAATGGCCGACATGGCGCTGGCGGATATCCTTGCTGGATCACGATGTTTGGGCGGCGCCTCTCGCAGCCGCAATGTCGAATAGACAGGTAAACGGTTTGCCGGGAAAAGAAAACCCGAACCTGATCCATCCTGTTCTAAAAGACTTTAGTCTGGGGATAATCTACAAGCGGCAATTCGTCGTAGAGCTTTGGGGGTTCTATTATCGCGTGCATGGCGTTAATAAGCTCCAGCCGCTCTCCATAACCGGATTGCTCAGGGGTGGGCGTGATCCGGGAATTCATTCATTGCTTAAACAGCACAGGTACAGAGTTCTCCTATGCCAGCTTCAACTCCACGAATTGTAATTGTCGGTGCCGGGCCGGGTGGTCTTGCAACAGCCATGATCTTAAAGCGCAAAGGCTATGAGGTCACCCTGATTGAGCGTCAGGCGAGTGTGGGCGGGCGCACGGGAGCCATCAAGGAGGACGGATATAAATTTGATATCGGCCCGACCTTCTTCCTGTACCCGCGCATATTGTCGGAGATATTCACGTATTGTGGATATGACCTGTGGCGCGAAGTGCCGATCAAGCGGGTTGATCCCATGTACCGGGTTGTTCATGAAGCCGGCGGCCATCTTGACGTTGTCTCCGGTGAAGAGGCCATGAAAGCCGAAATTGCCAAACTGTCACCGTCTGATGCGGCCAATCTTGACCGCTACATGCGCGACAACCGCAAGAAACTGGATGTGTTCCGCGGCGTACTGGAAAACCCGTTCCTGAGCATGACGGATTTCATGCGCCCGAATGTACTGAAAGCCCTGTCGAAGCTGAAACCGCACATCTCGCTGGAAAGAGATCTGGAGCATTATTTCAAGGACCCGCGCGTGCGCAGAGCGTTTTCGTTCCAGGCAAAATATCTCGGCATGTCGCCTTTTAAATGCCCGTCGCTATTTACCATCCTGGCTTTTCTTGAACATGAATACGGCATCTGGCATCCGGTTGGCGGGTGCAATGCGGTTATGCAGCGTATGGCAGATATCGCGGTGGAAATGGGCGTGGAACTGCGCCTGGAAGAAGAAGTTACCGGCATTGGTTTTGATGGCAAGAAGGCAACGTCCGTCACCACCAACAAGGAGACCATCGAACTGGATGGGCTGGTGGTCAATGCGGACTTCGCTCATGTCCTGCCGAAACTTGTACCCAATGACATGCGCAAGAAATGGAATGACCGCAAGATCGAGAAGCAGGAATTCTCCTGTTCAACCTTCATGCTCTATCTCGGCATTGAGGGCCGGCTCGACCATGTGCCGCATCACACCATTGTCCTGGCTGAGGACTTTGAAGGCAATATTGACGAGATCCAGGTGAAAAAGGTGCTGCCGAAGGATCCGTCATTCTATGTGCAAAATGCCTCCATCACCGATGATACGCTGGCGCCGGAAGGGCATTCGACCGTCTATGTGCTGGTGCCGGTACCGCATCGCACCGACAATATCGACTGGAAGAAGCAAGCTGCCGAGTTCCGTGAAAAGACACTCGACCGGCTTGAGCTGGCCGGTTATCCGGACATTCGCGGCCGCATCCGCTATGAAAAGGTAGTGACACCGGATGACTGGGAAGCCGATATGCACATCTACAAGGGTGCAACGTTCAATATGAGCCACAACCTGACACAGATGCTGTGTTTCAGGCCGCATAACCGCTATGAGGATCTCGAGCGGGTATATCTGGTCGGCGGCGGCACCCACCCGGGATCGGGTCTGCCGGTCATTTTTGAATCGGCGCGGATTTCCAGTGACCTGCTTGCCCAGGATATTGTTGTGTGAGGCTGTTTCCTGCGACCATCCGCCTTGCCAAAAGCAAGCTGTGCTGGTGCCTCGACAGATGACATTAAAGCGTCGTGATCCTATAAAGCAGGTATGAACAGCCGAAACCAGAAGGCAGCAGACGAGGTGATCGGGCGGCACTCGCCGCGTGTCACCCGTTTTTTCAACCTCTATGTCCGGCGCATGCTGGCGAAGAAGTTCAACGGTTTCCGCATCCTGAATGAGACACCGCAGGCGGTCCCAGCCGGGCGTTCGGTGATTTATTTCTCCAATCATCCGGGCTGGTATGACCCGTTGGTACTGATACTGCTGGCGGACAGCTTTCTTCCCGACCATCTGGCATTCGGGCCGATGGATGCAGATGCGCTGAAGAAATACAATTTCATGAAGAAGATCGGCATCTTTGGTGTCGAAAAGGACTCTGCGCGTGGTGCGGCACGTTTCCTCCAGGTTTCCCGGGGCATGCTGGCGACGTCCAGCAAGGTATTGCTTATCACGCCTCAAGGCGAGTTTACCGATCCGCGGTCGCGGCCTGTTGAATTCAAGCCTGGCCTTGCGCGGCTGGCGGCAGATTGCGGCGCCATTTTGCAGCCTCTTGCCATGGAGCTGGTGTTTTGGGACGAACCGCGCCCGGAGATACTGGTGAACTTCGGTAATCAGATAGATACCAGCACTGAAACGCTGGAACCGGACGCCTGGAAAGTCCGGCTGGAAACCGAACTTGGCGATGCGCAGGACGAGCTTGCGCGCGCTGTTATGGCACGCGATCCGGAGCCATTCGTTACATTCATTGACGGAAAGAGCGGAGTGAACCCGGTGTATGATCGCTGGCGCTATCTGAAAGCATTGGTGCGTGGCGAGAAATTCTCCGCCGGACACACGGACATCAGGAAAGATTGAGGCTTTATGCTGGAACTCATTGTGCAGGTTGTCTTTGTGCTGGCATTGATCCCGGCGTTGTTGGGCGCCATTAATCTGCTGCTGTACCGCCCGATCAAAAAACAGGCCGAGACAGGCCTGCCGAAGCTCTCTGTGCTGATCCCGGCGCGCAACGAGGAAGCCCGGATAACACCGGTTCTGCAATCGGTGCTTGCCTGCACCGGGGTGGATTTTGAGGTCATTGTTGCCGACGACAGTTCTACAGACCGGACCGCCCGGATCGTGACCGATATGGCAAAGTCGGATCCCCGGCTGAAACTGATTACGACCCGTGCCTTGCCGGAAGGCTGGCTGGGCAAGAACAATGCCTGCCATTTCCTGTCGACCGAGGCCGGCAATCCCTATGCTGTGTTTCTCGATGCGGATGTGACGCTCGAGCCGGACGCGCTTTCCAGGATCGCATCGGAATTTACCCGCAGGCCGAAGTTGAAGCTTCTGTCCGGTTTTCCGCGCCAGATTACCGGCAGCTTCTGGGAAAAGACGCTCATACCGCTGATCCATACCGTACTGCTTGGCTATCTGCCGTTTCCAGGGGTGAAGTTCACCAATTCCGCGATGTTTGCAACCGCATGCGGGCAGCTCATTGCGGTTCAGATGGATGCTTACCGTGAAGTGGGCGGTCACGAACGCATTCGCGACTGCATTCATGACGGGGTCATGTTGCCACGGCATTTTCGCGCCGGTGGCCACAACACTGACCTGGTGGACATCACCGATATATCCGCAACCCGCATGTATGAAACCGGTCCGGAGGTTTTCTCAGGCCTGATGAAGAATGCCCATGAAGGCATGGCGACGCCCTTCGGTTTGCCTGTGTGGACCACATTGCTGGTTGGTGGTCACGTGCTGCCGCCGGTCATGGCTGTGGTTGCCTGGATGGCCGGTGCATCAGGAGACACGATGCGGCTGGCGATTATTGCCGCGGCCCTGCCGTGGGTGATGCGGTTCCTGATGACAGCCATATTCCGCCAGTCGTGGTTCGGGGCCGTCATCCATCCCTTTGGTGTCGCGGTGCTGGTGGGACTGCAGTGGGTCGCATTCTTCCGCTGGCGCTCCGGCAAAAAAGTAAGCTGGCGAGGACGCGAGATCGGCTGACGTGACTCAGCCAGCGGCTTGCGTTTTGCGGCGCGCCACGGTCTTCAAGGTCGTCACGATCTGGGCACACACGGTTGACCACGCAAACTTTTCCACGGTGTGGGATCTCGCTGTTTCCGACATCTTGTCCAGTGAACCGGGCGCTTCTGCATACAGGTTGATGGTGTCAGCGAAGCTATTTGCATCAAGCGCGATTGCGCAATGGCCGTTGAGACCGTCCGTGATCACATCCTGAATACCCTCTATCCGTGAGGCGATGGATGGCATGCCGCACAATCCGGCTTCCAGCATGACCACGCCGAAACCTTCCATGTCACCGTCGATGGGGATGTTGGGCATGATGAACAAGTCACCGCCGGAGTACAGGCTGGCAAGTTTCTCTTCCGCCACAAGGCCGAGCGAGTGAACACGTGACCCCATCCCGGTTTCGGCTACCGCCCGCCCAATGGCTTCACTCTCCGGTCCTTTGCCGCCCAGTACCAGGTGAACATTGGAATTCAGTTGCGGCATGACATTGCGGATAAACCAGTCATGACCCTTGCGCTTCACCTGCCGTCCCACTGAACACAACAGCAAATCGTCAGGGCCCAATTTCCCGGCAAGGTCGGGAAACGCATCTGCCAGCACCTGCCGACGGTCTTTTCTGGTGGTGAAAACGCCTGGAAAGCTGTCTCCGAACCTGTCCGGTTCAATGCCGTTGGGCATCACAAACAAGCGGTCCTCAGGCAACCCGCGCCGGACACATTGCTGTCCCGTTGCCCGGCTGACCGGCAGCATGGCGTCAAGCCGGGTAAACACCCGGGCGACCAGCCATTGATAAGCGCTTGATGCTGCGATGACGTCATGTCCGTGCGAGATGGCGGCAAGCGGCACCCGGGTGTCTCGTGACGTTCCGGCCAGGACCGCGGCAAGAACGGCAGACGGCATTGCAGAAAACAACACAACGTCAATTTCGCCCCGTTTCATCATTGCACGCGCAGTTGTGAATGCACGGAACAGGAACGGCACGAAGCCGAAATAGTCATTTTCACGTTCCGACCGCAATATGACGGTTTCGACGTCAACCTCCGGGTGTGCCTCGAGTTGTTTCAACAGGTCAATACCGACGCGCTGCATGCCGCCGATCTTGCTCATCGGGGCATCCTGCAACGGGAAGCAATGTGAAATGAACAACAGGCGCAATTGAAATATCCGAAATTTTTTGCGAACTGGTTGGATCAGCAGGCCTGCAATTTACCGCGACTGGACCTGTCGTATTAATATGTTCGTGCTATAGGCTTTCGGGCACCGGCGCAACAGGCCGGCGCATGGTTGAAATACACACACCGTTTCCGGATCAGAACTGCATAAGATTGATGGGTCCTGATCCTAGCTGTTCGAGTGTGACTGTAACGGGGCGGTCAGGTACGGTATCTGCCGGGGAGGACATGTATGTCGGTAAAGTCGACGCAGGTGGTAATCATTGGATCAGGGCCGGCGGGCCTGATGCTGGCTCAGTTGCTGCATCTCAGTGGTATCGACTGCATTATCCTTGATCGCCAGACACGGTCCCACATTGAAGGCCGTATCCGGGCAGGCGTTCTTGAACATGGCACCGTTGAAACCCTGCGCGATGCCGGTGTTGCTGACCGCCTCGACCGTGAAGGCCTGGTGCATGACGGGTTCGAGCTGGCTTTCGGAGGCGCCCGACACCGGATTTGCCTGAAGGAACTGACCGGCAAAAGCGTAACAGTTTATGGACAGACCGAAGTAACCCGAGATCTCATTGAGGCCCGTTTGGCGGCCGGTGGCGAGATCGTGTTCGAAGCTGTCAATGTAACACCTGACGATGTGACCTCTTCACGTCCGAAGGTGCACTACAGCCATGATGGCCATGATCATGAAATCAACTGCGACTTCATCGCCGGATGCGACGGGTTTCACGGCGTGTCGAGGCAGACAATACCGGAAGATATGCGAAAGGATTTCAAGCGGGTTTATCCGTTTGGATGGCTGGGTGTCCTGTCCGATGTACCGCCCGTTGCTGATGAACTGATATACGCCAGTGGCGATCGCGGCTTTGCATTGTGCTCCATGCGCTCCGGCAGCCGCAGCCGGTACTACATCCAGTGTTCCATGGACGAAGAGGTGGAAGACTGGTCAGATGAGGCGTTCTGGGACGAACTTGCCCTGCGTATCGGGCCTGAAACGGCGGCCAATCTGGTTCGGGGGCCATCGATTGAAAAATCCATTGCGCCTTTGCGCTCGTATGTCTGTGAACCTATGCGGCATGGCAATCTGCTGCTGGCCGGTGACGCCGCCCATATCGTACCGCCGACCGGCGCCAAGGGGCTGAACCTGGCCATTGCGGATGTCCGGTTGCTGCACCGGGCGCTTGAAAGCCGGTATCAGAAAAACAATACAGATGCACTGGATGCCTATTCTGCATCTGCACTGGCCCGGGTCTGGAAAGCTGAACGCTTCTCCTGGTACCTGTCGATGATGATGCATCGGTTCCCGGAGCATTCCTCATTTGAACGCCGTATGCAGCGGGCGGAATTCGACTATGTAAGGAGCTCGGAAGCTGCCTCGCTCGCGATCGCGGAAAACTATGTCGGTTTGCCGCTAGACTAGGAACTCAGCTTTCAACTCGCCAGAACAGGTCAAATCCCGGGTCGAACACAGTAACATTGCCGGCGCCTGTCTCGATAAACTCGGGATACAGGACGGGGTCGGATTGTTTCGTTAGCGTCATTGTCGCGGTGTTGACCGGCAGCTTGTAGAACGCCGGGCCGTTGCGCGAGGCAAAGCCCTCCAGCGCGGCAAGCGCGCCGTCTTCCTCGAATACATGCGCCAGGCAGCTCATTGTATTGGGTGCAGTGAAGATACCGGCGCATCCGCATGGCAGCAGCTTTGCGGCATCCGTGTGCGGTGCTGAATCGGTGCCGAGGAAAAACCGGTCATCACCAGCGCACACCGCGCTGCGCAGGGCCAGGCGGTGTTTCTCGCGCTTGGCAACAGGCAGGCAGTAATAGTGCGGTCGGATGCCGCCGGCCAGAATGTGGTTGCGGTTGATGATCAGGTGGTGGGTGGTGATGGTCGCGGCCAGGTTGCCACCTGTGTCGGCCTGAACATAGGCTACCGCATCAGCCGTCGTTACATGTTCCATGACCACCCGAAGCCCCGGTACTCGCTTGCGAAGCGGGTCAAGCACACGGTCAATAAACACCGCCTCCCGGTCGAAAATATCTATGTCCGCATCGGTGACCTCGCCATGCACGCACAAGGGCAGGCCGATCTCGGCCATGCGCTCAAGCACGCCTTGCACATTGTCGAAATTGCTGACGCCGGATTGTGAATTCGTGGTGGCGCCTGCGGGGTAAAGCTTGACCGCCTTGACCAGTCCTGAGGCCTGCGCCTGCGCCACGTCATCTGCTTCAGTTGCCTCGGTGAGATACAGCGTCATCAGCGGTTCGAAAGTCATCGACGCAGGAACGGCAGCCATGATCCGATCACGATAAGCCGCAGCATCAGCACCGGTAACAACCGGCGGCACCAGATTGGGCATGATGATGGCACGGGCAAAGTGTGCTGCCGTGTGAGCCACAACGCCTTGCAACATGGCACCGTCACGTAAATGCAGATGCCAGTCGTCGGGACGGGGTATGGTGAGCGTATCGGTCATGAGGGATTGTTTCCTTTGGTGCTGCTACACCGGATATCAAAAAAGACCTGCGCAAAACAGCGGTTTTACGCAGGCCTGATAAGTGTGCTCGCTGAAAGTCAGTTTACTTCAGCAGTTCCTTGGCCCATTTGCCGTCGTCACCGACAACATTGACAGCAAACACGCCGCTGACATCGCCATTGGCATCAAAGTCGGCACTGCCGGAAGCGCCTTCATAGTTGATATCCTTGCCATCGGCGATCAGCTGCTTGGCTTTTGCCCATTCACCGGGACGGACCACTTCGCCCGCGCCATTCGAAATGGCCCTGAGTGCGTCCTTGATCTTGGCACGATCGGCGGATCCTGCCTTCTCGATAGCCAGCGCCATCATGAAGGTGGCGTCATAGCCATGGGCAGCATAAGGCGCCGCCGGGTCTGCGCCGGTTGCCTTGAAGGCTTCTGCGAAGGCCTGGTAGGACGCATCGCCAGTGTCGGACGAAGCCTGGGTGATCGAGATATTGCCTTTCAGATTGTCGGCACCGATCTGGTCAATCACGGACTGATCGAACATCCCGTCAGCGGCAAAAAACTTGCCGAACAGGCCGTTTTCAAGGCTGTTCTTGATGATCGTGATGCCGCTTGAACCATAATAGGCAAAGATCGCAATGGCTTCGGGCCCGCCCTGGGTCAGCGTCTGCAGTTCGGACCGGTACGATGCCTTGTTGGGCTCGTGTGCCTGGTTGGCGGTGATCTCGCCGCCCATCTTCTTGAACTCCTCTTCAAACACCTTGGCAATGCCGGCATTGTAGTCGTCGTTCGAATAGGTCATGGCGACCTTCTTGATGCCTGCCTTGTTGACCAGGGTTGCAATTGCCAGACCCTGATAGGCATCCGACGGGGCAACACGGAACACGGTATCATCGTCTTTCAGTTCGGTTACCGATGGCGCGGTTGCAGAATCAGACAACACAGCAACGCCTGCCGGGATGGTAACAGCCTGGACTGATGCGTTGGTGGCGCCGGAACAGCTTGGTCCGACAATGCCGACAACCTGCTCGACATTGACAAGCTTGCCGACAGCGTCAACCGCTGCCTTTGGATCACAGGCGGTGTCGCCGATAACCATTTCCAGCGTGTCACCCTTAAACAGGCCGCCTTCTGCGTTGATCTGGTCACGGGCCAGGTCGCGGCCCTTGACGATGGTGGCCACCAGTTCGGCAATCGGGCCGGTTACTCCGCCGGCCGAGCCGACCTTGATGCTGTCAGCGTGTGCAGCCGTCGCAAACATTGCTGCGGCACAGGCAGTTACAGCCAGTTGTTTTACAAGTTTCATATTTTACTAACTCCTCCACTGAACAAACAGCCTGTAAGTGGCTGTTCCAAAAAAGACGTACATATCATGGCTCATTTTTGCCCGGTGATGAAGGGCGTGTTTCAGGCAGCAGGCCTTGCGGGTTTTTCTGCAGGAAAATCTGCAGAAGCAAGCCAATCAGGAAGATGCGGACATAAGCCGAGCGGATGCCGGCGTCAGTCATGCCGATCGCTTCCAGCAATCTTGGCGCCACGATTTCCGAGGCCGACCACAGTGTCCAGACTAAAAACGCACCAAGAATTGCGCCCTTGTTGTTGGCGCTGCCGCCAATCACCAGCATCACGAAAACAATGAACGTCGCCAGTAGCGGGTCTGTGGTCTGCGGGTTCACAAATTTAAGGTAGTGCGCCATCAATGCACCTGCCAGGGCCATGATCATGCAGCCGATGACAAAGCCTTCCATGCGGAATGTCTCGACATTCTTGCCGGCGGCCTTGGCAGAGGTTTCATTATCGCGGATGGCGGTCATGACCCGGCCCCACGGAGATTTGCGGGCGATTTCCATCAGCCAGTAAACGCCTGCCAGGGTTACGAGGACAACACCCAGAAAGGCAAACTGGTTCAGCGGTTCGGGCAGGCCCTCGAACGGACGCGGTATCTGCGAGATGCCGCGCGGGCCATTGGTGGCCCAGGTCTCGTTATTGACGATCAGGCGGAAGATTTCCGCAATGCCGATGGTGGCAATGGCCAGATAGTCACTTCTCAGCTTCAGACACACCTTGCCGACCAGAAACGCGACGGTGCCGGCCACCAGCATGGCGGCAATGGCCGCCACGACATAAGGCATCTGGAACCCGCCGATGTGACTTGTATGCGGATTGGTCGTCAGGATAGCTGCGGTATAGGCGCCGATGCCGAAGAAACCGGCAATGCCCGCATTGAACAGGCCGGTAAAACCCCACTGCACGTTGAGGCCCAGCGACAAGATGGCATACATGCCGCCCACGGTGAGCAGTGAGACGCCATAAAGGATGTATCCGTAAAGTACCGGGTCCATCAGAAGCTCTTTCCTTTGAACAGGCCTGTCGGGCGCCATACCAGTATTGCGATCATGATGGCAAACGCGATGCCCTGCTTGTAGCCGGGATCGAGCAACGGCCCATCACCGAGCCAGGGATATGATGACAGTTCTTCAGCAACCCCGATGACCAGGCCGCCTGCCATTGCGCCATAGGGTTTGCCGACACCGCCGAGAATGGCGGCTGCAAACATCGGCAGCAGAATCTTGAATCCCATCATGGTGTCGACCTGGGTGTCCACGGCCAGAAACACACCGGCCGCACAGGCCAGGCCGGCACCCATTATCCACGTCGCCATGACCACTTTTTCAGTGTTGATGCCGGTCAGCCGGGCCAGTTCCGGCGAGTCCGACGTGGCCCGCATCGCCTTGCCGATTTTCGTGTAGGTGAGCACATAATGGACTGCATACATCAACAACAGCGCACCACCGATAATGAAAACATGCTTGAGCGGGAGACTGAAGAAATCAAGCAACTGCAGACGCGGCTGAATGCCGGGCAGGATGGTCTTCAACTGCACGCCCCAGGAAAACTGGGTCACTGACCGGATCATCAGCATCAGCCCGAACGAAGCGATCACCAGAATGATGACAGGCGATGCCCGCAGCGGTTTGTAGAACGCCTTGTCGATCAGCAGAACGACCATGATGGTCAACATCATTGAAACCGGCATCAGGACCAGCAGGATCAACAACATTGACTTGAAGCCGGTCAATTGCACTAAAGACCAGGCAATATAGACACCCAGTGTCATGGTTTCACCATGCGCGAAGTTCGCAAATCGCAGGATGCCGAAGGTCATGGTG
>JABDRA010000322.1 GCA_013041995.1 Anderseniella sp.
GACCTGTATAGAGCAAACAGCCCGCCGGACACGAAGTGTCAGGCAAACAAGCTGTTCGACCAGAAAATTTAATGCAGGATCTGGCTCAGGAACAGCTTGGTGCGGTCTGACTTCGGGCTGGTGAAGAAGGCTTCAGGTTCGTTCTGTTCAACGATCTGGCCTTCGTCCATGAAGATCACCCGGTCTGCCACCTGACGGGCAAAGCCCATTTCGTGGGTCACGCACAGCATGGTCATACCGGTTTCCGCCAGGTCCACCATCACTTCCAGCACTTCCTTGATCATTTCAGGATCAAGAGCTGATGTCGGCTCATCGAACAGCATGATGCGCGGGTTCATGCACAGAGACCGCGCTATGGCCACACGCTGCTGCTGGCCGCCTGACAGCTGGCCGGGATACTTGTTGGCCTGCTCGGGGATCTTCACCTTCTCCAGGAAGCCCATCGCGACTTCTTCGGCTTCCTTCTTCGGCATCTTGCGAACCCAGATCGGTGCAAGGGTGCAGTTTTCCAAAATGGTAAGATGCGGGAACAGGTTGAAATGCTGGAATACCATACCGACCTCACGGCGGATCTCATCGATCTTCTTCAGGTCGTCGGTCAGCTCAATGCCGTCCACAATGATCTGACCCTTCTGGTGTTCTTCCAGTCGGTTGATGCAGCGGATCAGCGTCGACTTGCCAGAGCCTGACGGCCCACAGATGACAATGCGTTCCCCCCGGTAGACCGTCAGGTCAATGTCACGCAGAACATGAAAGTCGCCATACCATTTGTTCATGCTGGAAATCTGGATCGCTACATCGTCCATTATAATATGGGCGGATTTCGCCGGTGCCGCCTTTGTTGCAGACGATGCAGTAGTCTTACTTGCCGCTTTTTTCGCAGGCGCTTTTTTGGTTGCCTTGGCCATGGTCGGTTTTCCTAACGATTAATCGGTTTAATTTTTGTGTCCGGTATCGAGCTGGCGTTCCATAAACATGGAATAGCGCGACATGCCGAAACAGAATATCCAGAACACTGCAGCGGCAAAGAAGAAGCCGGTCGAGTGGGTTTGTGGCGCCACCCATTTTTGGTCGGTATTGGCCGCCTGCACGATGAGCAGCAGATCGTACAATCCGATAATGCCAACCAGCACCGTGTCCTTGAACAACCCGATGAAGCTGTTGACGATACCGGGAATAACCAGCTTCAGGGCTTGTGGCAGAGTAATCAGCCCCATGTTTTGCCAATAAGTCAGGCCCAGCGCCTGGGCGGCTTCTGTCTGGCCCTTGGGGATGGCCTGCAGACCACCACGAACCACTTCGGCCATGTATGCTGACGAGAACAATGCCACGCCAATGAGCGCGCGCAGCAGTTTGTCGAAACTGGTACCCGGCGGCAGAAACAGCGGCAGCACGACAGACGCCATAAACAACACGGTTATCAGTGGAACACCCCGCCACAGTTCAATAAAGGCCACCGAGAATAACTTCACCACCGGCATGCTGGAGCGCCTGCCCAACGCCAGCAGGACACCTATCGGCAATGACGCAACGATGCCGGTAACGGCGACAACCAGGGTCAGCAGCAGGCCGCCCCATTTGGAGGTCTCAACATAGGGAAGCCCGAAATCAATCGACATGATCAGCAGCAGTAGCGCGACGCCGCCGGCAATGGCGGCCGACGCGATCAGTGCATGACTTGGCTGAATGATCTTGGCAACAAATCCCAACAACAGGATCGGGATGACGATGGCTGCCACAAACGCGCCAACAGTCAACCAGGTTGACAAGCCGATGTCGAAATGACCACCCGTCAGCAGGATCAGCGTCAGAATCGGATAGATGCCGAGCAGAAAAATGCCGTTGATCCGCTTATAAGGCAGTGACGGCATCATCATCGGCACCAGGGCCAGAACGCCCACAATGCCAACAATGTCGACGCGCCAGCGCTCGGTAAACGGATAGAACCCGTACATCCACTGGCCGAACTTGGCTCGTGCCATCGCCCAACAGGCACCATGGGCTCCATCACCAATGCAAGCTGACCGGTCTTCACCGCTCCACACTGCATTGAAGACTGACCATTCCAGCGTGATCCAGATTACATAGAGCAACAGCGCCCCGAATATGAGAGACATCAGTGCATTTATGGGTGTCGGGAATAGGTTCTCCCGCATCCAGCCGATCGGTCCGCTGACTGTCAGCGGTGCCGGCATGGCAGGCGCTTCTTCGGTGCGCACGTAAGCAAGGTCTCTCTGAGAATGAATGTCTGACATGTGCTTATCTCTCCACCAGCTTCATTCGCGAATTGAACCAATTCATAAAGGCCGACGTGAGCAGCGATATGGTCAGGTAGACGGCCATCCAGATGGCAATAATCTCTACTGCCTGTCCGGACTGGTTCATCACTGTACCGCCGGCTGCGACCAGTTCAGGGAAGCCGATTGCCACGGCCAGGGACGAGTTCTTGGTCAGGTTCAGATACTGGCTGGCCAGAGGCGGAATGATGACCCGCATGGCTTGAGGAATAACCACCAGGCGCAACGCCGGGTTGGGTCTCAATCCAAGTGCATAGGAGGCTTCAGTCTGCCCCCTGTTGCCCGCCAGAATCCCGGAGCGAACGATTTCAGCGATGAACGCTGCGGTGTAGGCCGACAGGGCAAAATAGAGTGCGGCAAATTCTGGCACGAGACCGACACCGCCGC
>JABDRA010000259.1 GCA_013041995.1 Anderseniella sp.
ACGCACAGCGTCCAGTTCATCTGTGTTGAAGGCATCGTGCATCACGCGCAGCCTGACACGGCACTTGCCGCTATCTCAAAGGCATTGACCGCAGAGGATGAATTCCGGCTGACGGCAATTCACAACATGACCACGCTTACCGGCTCGACCCTGATCGCCATGATGACAGCGGCAGGGGCTTTGACGGGCGAGGAGGCCTGGGCCGCAGCCCATGCCGATGAGGACTGGCAGATTGAACAATGGGGCAGTGACGAGGAAGCCGAAGCGCGCCGTGCGGTCCGCAAACAGGATTTCGATGCGACCATGCAGTTCTTGGCGATGTGTTGAGTGTCGTCCTGGCCAGGTAGTTCATGGCCAAAGGTACGACTTGCCTTGCTGCAGGCAAATGATAGAACATTTTTTAACATTCGCCGTTCAGGGCAGGGGTTTTTGACATGCAGGATATTCTCAACCAACTTCAGGAACGCCGCGACGTGGCGCGGCTTGGCGGCGGTGAACGCCGTATTGAAGCACAGCACAAGCGGGGCAAACTGACGGCGCGCGAACGCATCGACCTGTTTCTGGACGAAGGCTCGTTCGAAGAATTCGATATGTTCGTCGAGCATCGTTGCGCTGATTTCGGCATGCAGGATCAGAAGATTCCCGGCGACGGTGTTGTGACCGGCTGGGGCACTGTCAACGGGCGCACAGTGTACCTGTTCGCCAAGGACTTTACCGTGTTTGGCGGATCACTGTCCGAGGCACATGCGAAGAAAATCACCAAGATACAGGATATGGCGCTGCAAAACCGTGCGCCGATCATCGGCCTGTTTGATGCAGGCGGCGCGCGCATCCAGGAAGGTGTGGCTGCACTTGGCGGGTATGGTGAGGTGTTCCACCGCAATGTGCTGGCGTCCGGGGTCATCCCGCAGATTTCAGTGATCATGGGTCCGTGTGCGGGTGGCGATGTGTATTCGCCGGCCATGACCGACTTCATCTTCATGGTGAAGGATACCAGCTACATGTTTGTAACCGGCCCGGACGTGGTGAAAACCGTGACCAATGAAACCGTGACGGCTGAGGACCTCGGCGGTGCATCCGTACACGCGGTCAAATCATCGGTGGCCGACAAGGGCTATGAGAACGATGTCGAGGCTCTGTTGCAGATGCGCAGGCTGATTGATTTCCTGCCGGCATCCAACACCGAAGACGCACCCGATGTGCCGACCGATGATGATGGAGAACGGCTGGACAAATCACTTGATACCCTGATCCCGGACAATCCCAACCAGCCTTATGACATCAAGGAACTGATCCACAAGACGGTGGATGAGGGGGATTTTTTCGAAATTCAGGAAGCCCATGCGAAAAACATTGTTGTGGGATTCGCCCGTGTCGAGGGCCACACGGTGGGCATCATCGCGAATCAGCCGATGGTGCTGGCAGGTGTGCTGGACAGTGACGCCAGCCGCAAGGCCGCCCGCTTCGTCCGTTTCTGTGATTGTTTCAATATTCCGCTGGTGACATTCGTGGATGTGCCGGGTTTCCTTCCTGGAACGGCACAGGAGTACGGTGGCCTGATCAAACACGGCGCCAAGCTGTTGTTTGCCTATGCCGAGGCGACCGTCCCGAAAGTAACGGTCATTACCCGCAAGGCCTATGGCGGCGCCTACGACGTGATGAGTTCAAAGCATATTCGCGGTGATGTGAACTATGCCTGGCCAACTGCGGAAATCGCCGTAATGGGCCCAAAAGGGGCCGCAGAGATCATTTATCGCTCGGAATTGGCTGATAAAGACAAAATTGCCCAACGCACAAAAGACTATGAAGATCGGTTCGCCAACCCGTTTGTGGCAGCTGAGCGCGGCTATATCGATGAAGTCATCATGCCCAATGCAACCCGCCGCCGCATCTCGCGCGCTTTGAACATGCTGCGCAACAAGCAAGTTGAAAACCCGTGGAAGAAGCACGACAACATTCCACTGTGAGTTGTATCAGCATCAGTTGCTGCCGTTACGCGACCTGATGCATAAAAGTCACACTTGTCAAAAATCTGACCCACAGCCCGAACTTTGATTTGACCCGTGTTGCACGACAATGATCTGATTGCGTGAGCGGACGGCGCTGATTTTAAACAAGGGGCATGATTCCAGATGAAGTTTCACAAGAGTTTTCGCAGTGCATTTACCGGTGTGTTCCTGGCGGCAGGTGCTGTCGCCATCAGTGTGCCGACAGTGGCTGTCCAGCCGGCTCATGCAGCTTCAATTTACGACTCCGGTTTTGAGCGCAAGATCAAGATGACCGGGGGGCAGCGGCGCAAGGTGAAACGGATCATGCGCAAGTCCAATGCCCGCTTCAACAAGATTTTCCGGAAATACGGCATTCGCAAATCCGCAACGCCAAAAATGAATTTGCTGATGAAGGCGAGCGGCCCGCTGCAGTCGGCTGCGCGCGATGAGCGCAACGCGCTGGCAAAGGTGCTAACACCAACCCAGTTGCAGGAATACGACAAGATCACGAAGCAAACCGAGGACAAGATCGTCCGCGCGGCGAAGTAACCGTTTCACGCGGCACTGCCGACACCCAGTTCACGTTGAAGCTTCTTGGTCAGCCCCAGGGCGACGATCCTGTGCGATTCTGCGATATAGTCCTTCAACCCGGCATCATCGAGACCGGGATCGGCATAGTGCTGGATCCATTTCATGCCGCGTGATGCCAGATAAGGGGCAGGCCGCAGGCCGGGCTGTTCTTTCAGGATTTCGTAAGCCAGCTCGGAAACCTTGAACGTAACAGCAAAGGTATCGTCCTTGCTCCAGCCTGCAACGGCAAAAACCTTGCCACCCACTTTCCAGACATCTGAGCCGCCCCACTGCACGACATGGGTCGTGGCGGTCAGTGACGCGCAATAGGTGTTGTATTCTTCAAGTGTCATCCTGGCCCCCGCATGGCGTTGGTCTTTGCGGCAAACCCGTCATGCCGGCTGATCAGACAAGCTCGCCGACCAGATCATACTCTTCTGCATCGACGATCCTGGCTCGTACCATGTCTCCGGGTTTCAGGTCGGTCTCATTAGGCAGAAAGACGTTGCCGTCGATTTCCGGGGCGTCCCAGACCGACCGGCCAACGGCTTCGCCTTCCTCAACATCAACATCATCAATTAGGACGTCAATATCACGACCCACCTTCGATGCCATGATCTCAGCCGATATGTCCGCTTGCGCGGCCATGAACCGGTGCCAGCGCTCTTCCATGACTTCCGCGGCGACGGCGCCGGGCAGTTCATTGGCTTTCGCACCATCCACGTGCTCGTACTTGAAACACCCGGCGCGCTCTATCTTCGCTTCGCGCATCCACTGCAGGAGATAGTCAAAGTCTTCTTCTGTTTCTCCGGGGAAGCCGACAATGAATGTCGAGCGGATGGCAAGGTCAGGACAGTTCTGCCGCCATTGGTGAATGCGCTCCAGTACCTTTTCCTGATTTGCCGGGCGGCGCATGTTTTTCAAAACGCCGGGTGCCGCATGCTGAAACGGAATATCGAGATAAGGCAGCACCTTGCCGTCCGCCATCAGTTCAATGACGTCGTCGACGTGCGGGTAGGGGTAAACATAATGCAGTCTGACCCAGGCACCCAGGTCGCCAAGCTCACGGGCCATATCGATGAATTTTGCTCTGACGTCGCGGCCGCGGTACTTGCTCTCGGCGTATTTGATGTCGACACCATAAGCCGACGTGTCCTGGCTGATCACAAGCAGCTCTTTCGTACCGGCTTTCACCAGGCGCTCGGCTTCATACAGGACCGACGCCATCGGGCGTGACACCAGATCACCGCGCAGGGACGGAATGATGCAGAACGAACAGCGGTTGTTGCAGCCTTCAGAAATTTTCAAGTATGCATAGTGTTTCGGCGTCAGGCGCAATCCCTGGTCCGGCACCAGGTCGAACTTGGGATCATGGGCAGGCGGCACGGCGTCATGCACTGCGCCCACGACGGCCTCATACTGGTGCGGGCCGGTGACGGCCAGAACCTGCGGATGAGCGGCGCGGATGGTATCTGCATCCTTTCCCATGCAACCGGTCACGATGACCTTGCCGTTTTCCTTCACCGCCTCACCTATGGCGGCAAGGCTTTCGGCTTTCGCGGAATCCAGGAAGCCGCAGGTGTTTACAATCACCGCATCGGCACCTTCATAGTCCGGTGAGATCACATAGCCTTCTGCGCGAAGCTGGGTCAGGATGCGCTCTGAATCCACCAGCGCCTTGGGGCAGCCTAGGGACACGAGACCAATGGTGGGAACGGGCGGGTGTGTTGATTGGGTCATGGGCGCGGTGTGTGCGGCAGAAGCGGGCGCTGGTCAAGGAAATTGAGCTATTCAGCTGCAACTCGTGGCGCTTTGTCCGGAAGCGCTGCCATGTCACGAGGCGACAGGCCGGAAAACGTCGTCCGGTACATCAGCCGTTCATGGCCCTGATAGTCGTTCACCGCATAATGCTGGGTCGCCAGATTGTCCCACACCGCGATTGTGCCGGGTTTCCAGGGATGGCGGATGCAAAACTCCGGTCTGGTGACATGGCGTTGTATCTGGTCGAGCAAGGGGGCACTTTCAGCTTCACTCAACCCGTCGAGCCGCGTGACGTAAGTCGGGTTCAGGTACAGCATGCGCCGGCCGGTCACCGGGTTTTGCAATACGGCAGGATGTTTCATTTCCTCGTCGGCTGTCGGATCGCCCCGGGACATTTTGATGCCGGCCCCTGATTGCTCCTTGACCGGTGGCGCCCACTTGACGCCATAGGGCTTGCCGACATGGATCGCGTCGCGCCCGAGCAACAGGTCCTGCAGTGCGTCCGGCAAGGCATCCCAGGCCGCAGCCTGGCTTGCCCATAACGTATCTCCGCCATAGGGCGGCAGCGTATGGGCGTTGAGAACGGAGCCTGACGGTGGCACTTCAAGGAAGCTGAAATCCGAGTGCCAGTCGCCCCCGAACACGCCGCCTTTTTCTTCCGCGCCCCTGTAAACCCGTATAATCTCCGGCTCGGCATCCATGGGTGTGACATAGGGCAGTTGCAAAGCAGGCCCGAACACGCTGGTCAGCGCCTTCTGTTGCTCTAAATCCAGGTGCTGGTCAGGCAGGAAAATCACCTGATGTTTAGCCAGGCAATCTCTCAAATCGGCCGCGTCGATTTCTGAAATGGAACTCCGCAAATCTATTCCGGTGATCTCGGCACCAATATTGCCGGTCAGTTTACGCGCAGTTGTTGTATTGGTTGCAGTCATTTGGACAGTCC
>JABDRA010000325.1 GCA_013041995.1 Anderseniella sp.
TGTCTACTCCATCGATGATCTGTATGATTTCGAAAGCCTTCTCGACGAAATCCAGGAAGCCTGCAAGGACCAGAGCATTCCCGCAGAAACCTTTGTTTCCGAGTACGCAGCCGGGCAGTTTGAAATCAACCTGTACCATACAGACAATGCGCTTGAGGCGTGCGATCAGGCTATCATGCTGGAGCGCTGCATCAAGGCTGTTGCCCGCAAGCACGGCACAATTGCCAGCTTCATGGCGAAGCCGTTTGCCGAACAGGCCGGGTGCGGATTGCACATTCACTGCAGCCTGCTCGACAAGGACGGCAACAACATCTTTCTCGGGCCACATGACCAGTCAGTGGATCGGCCGATCTCGGACAAGCTGCGCAGTGCCATAGGCGGACTGCTGGCCACCATGACCGAAGGCATGGCGATATTCGCGCCCAACGCCAACTCCTACCGCCGGTTGCGGCCGGGCACTTATGCCCCGGTGCGCGGACTTTGGGGCGGTGATAACCGAACGGTGCCGTTGCGCATACCGGGCGGCAGCGACAAGGCGATCAGAGTTGAACACCGCGTGTCAGGCGCTGACGCCAACCCCTACCTGGTCATGACAGCAGTGCTGGCAGGCATTCACCACGGCATCACCAACAACATCGTGCCGCAAGACCCGATATCCGGTGACGGGTATGAAAGCGAAGAAGGCGTGGACTTGCCGATAAGGTGGCCGGTGGCTCTGACCGCATTTGAGGAAGGCACCATCCTGAGGCAGTATTTCGGTGAAAAATGGTGCGATGCATTCCACACTGCACGGTCATTTGAAGCGGATGCACACCATTACACCATCCATCAACTCGATTATGAATGGTACCTGCGCACTTCATGACCGACAGATCTCTCGACCAGCCAACCTACTATGCAGCAACCGCCAACCGGCAGGTTGCAACATCTGACGGCTCGTCTGTCCCGGACAAGGTCGATGTCTGCGTGATAGGCGCCGGGTTCACCGGCCTTTCCGCAGCGCTCGAACTCGCCCTTCGCGGACGCACGGTAGCCGTGTTTGATGCAGGCCCGATAGGATGGGGTGCGACAGGGCGCAATGGCGGTCAGGTCTGCACCGGCTATTCGCCCGGCATGGAAGGGTTTGAGAAGCAACTCGGATCAGACGACGCGCGCATCTGCTTTGATGTTGCCGAACAGGGCAAGCGACTGATCGAGGCACGCATCAAGGCGCACAAGATTGACTGTGATCTGACCTGGGGTTTTCTTCATGCTGCTTCCCGGTCGAGCCATATGACAGGCCTTGCTGAACACATGGAAGAGCTGGAAAAGTATGGGGTGGAGGGTTGTACGCTTCTGACCCGCGAAGAACTTGCGGGAAAAATCGGCAGCAGCGCTTATCATGGAGCGTTGCGTGAACAAGACGCAGGTCATATCCATTCACTGAACTACGCCCTGGGCCTCGCCGATGCCATTCTGGGCAATGGCGGCCAGATTTTTGAAAACACCCCGGTCAGCAGTATCGAAGGTGGCAGTTCCCCTGCCCTCAAGCTCAATTCCGGCAAGACAGTCGCGTGCAACCAGATTGTTGTGGCCTGCAATGCCTATCTCGGATCACTGGTTCCAGGCCTCAACCATCGCGTTATGCCGGTAGCCAGCTATGTTGTGGCAACCGAACCGCTCGGGAAGGACCGCGCACGGGGCCTGATCCGCGATAATGAAGCGGTTTGTGACAGCAATTATGTGGTCGATTATTTCAGAATGACGGCAGATCACAGGCTCCTGTTCGGCGGCAGATGCAGCTATTCCGGCATTCACCCACGCGACCTGGGCTCCAGCATGCGGCCGCGGGTGTTGCGCATTTTTCCGCAGTTGACTGATGTGAAGATGCAATATGCCTGGGGCGGCCACATAGGCATTACCCACAACCGGCTGCCCAATATGGGACGAAGCGGCAGCTCCATCTATTATGCGCACGGGTTCTCCGGCCAGGGCGTCGTTCTGGCGGGCATGTTGGGCAAAGCGCTCGCAGACGCCATTGTTGGTGATACGGAGCAATTCGACATATTTGCCCGAATTCGCCACTTGCCGTTTCCGGGCGGTTTTTTGCGCAGACCCGGACTTACACTCGGTATGTTGTACTATCGCATCCGGGATTTGCTGTCGTGACGCGCATTTGACCGATTATCTGAAAACTACATAAAATTTTATCAAATTTCGAAACATCTTCATAAATACAAGTGACGCAAAGTACCCGCGTTCAGGAATCGTTTATATCTATGACCGATTATGACCGCGCTGAACAACGATGAGGCAGACCGGGGTTCTGGGGTTAAGTGATTATCAGGCTCAATCGAGCCGGGCCTATGGAGACGACATATGTACAAAGCAATTGCACACTTCAAGAGCAACGAAGACGGAGCCACCGCAATTGAATATGCGCTGATTGCAGCAGCGACCGGTTTAGCGCTGATTGCCACAATGCCAGGCATTGGGACAAGTGTTCAAAATTTGCTTTCGCCACTTGCTGCAGCACTTTCCTGAAGGTTTCCGGCGCAGTGGATCGCAGGTAATTGCCTTCAACCAGTTTTCTGCTCGTAAGGGTTATCCGAAAATTCCCTTGCGCAACAAATTCAATGCCATGACAAACAGCCCGGCCATCAGCACTTTCCTGAAGGTTTCCGGCGCCATTGCATCTTGAAGCTTGAACCCCAGCCACATACCGATGAATGCCGGTATGCAGGCTGCGGTTGAAACTGCAGCCACCGCTGGCGTTATTGTGCCGTTCAGAATGTACCCGGCCAGAAGCGGTATGCTTCCGATGGTGAAGGTTACCCCCACCGACGCTGACCACTTGCTTTTGGGTACCCCTGACGCCAGCAGAAACATGGTGATGGGCGGACCATAAACCGAAGTCGCACCGCCCAAGACGCCTGACACGATGCCGACGAGCGCGCCTACCGGCTTTTCCACATTGGCCGGTACTGAGGGTTTCCACGGCGACACGTTCGCCATCACGAAAACCAGCAAGGCTAGTCCCAGCCCGATCACGATAACTGACGACGAGATTTGCGTTGCCAACAGCGCGACGGTGAACAAGGTGGTGAAACAGGTGACAATCAGCGGCCAGAACCGCATCAGGGCTTCCAGGAGTTCACTCACGCCGGACCGCGTGGCCATCTGAAGATTGGTCAGAAATATCGGAATGACAATCATCGCAACCGCCAGTTTCGGATCCAGCAGCATGACCATGATCGATATGCCCACCAATGGCAGGGCTACTCCGATAATGCCCTTGCACAGCCCGCCAACGAACATCGCCAACATCACCAGAGCAATTTGAGTGGGACTAAAGCCTTGAGTGAAAAACCAGGTCAGCTGGTCATCTCCTCAGGCCGGGCACCTGCCGCATAGGCCTTGAGGCACAAGAGCTCTGCCGCAATAATAGCAGCAGCGTTCGATGTCATTTCCGCATGATCATATGGCGGCGAGACTTCAACCACATCCATACCAGCAAGATCGACACCCTTCATTGCGCGAATGACGGACAGGGCCTGATGACTGGTGAAACCGCCGGGAACAGGCGTACCGGTGCCCGGTGCCGTGGCAGGGTCAAGAAAATCAATGTCGAAAGTCAGGTAGGACGGGCCTGAACCCAGGCGTTCGCATATCTCGTCTGCAACCTGGCGCGCGCTCATGTCATGCACCTGATCTGCAAACAGCACTTTCATGCCCATCGCATCTTCACCCTTGAAGCAGGTGCGGATACCCACCTGAATGGAACGGGCGGGGTCAACAATTCCGTCCTGCAGCGCCAGCGAAAACATGGTGCCGTGGTCGATGCGGTTGCCGGTTTCAGGCTCCACATCGCGATGCGCGTCGAATTGCACAAGACCCAAAGGACCGTGCTGTTTCGCGACAGCTTTCAGCACCGGATATGTAATAAAATGGTCTCCGCCGAAGGTCAGCGGACAAACGCCTTTGGACACGATTGTGCTGATGTGCTTTTCGATAACACGCGGCACATCCTGCTTGCGTCCCCAGTCAAAAAAGCAGTCGCCATAGTCAACCACTGCCAGGGTCTCAAACGGATCGAACCGCCACGGCCACACCGGGCCCCAGGAATGCTGGGCCGAGGCCTGGCGGATCGCCTGCGGCCCGAACCGCGTGCCCGGACGGTTGGTGACGGCCTGGTCAAACGGGACACCGGTTACGGCCACATCGACACCTTTGAGATTGCGGGTATACTTGCGGCGCAGGAATGACAGGGCTCCGGCATAGCTTGCCTCTATCGAGGACCCCATAAGGTCCTTGCGGCGGAAAGCGGCATCGCCAAGCGATGACTTCGGTGTCGACACGAATTGTTACTCCTCAAGGATCAGCGTATCAGATGGATGCCAGCTGGCATAAACCTCCCGGCCGTTTTCCAGCAAGCCGGCTGCGGCACGGTCATTTTGCACATTTACCGCAAGCTCCAGTCCGTCTGCGCAGGTGACGAAGACATTGCTGACGTCGCCATAATAGGCGACATCGCGAATGACACCCCTGGCTGAAATATCAGGACCCGAAGATGGTGCCTTGTCGGACAAGGTGAGTTTTTCCGGCCTGACGGCCAGTGACACGCTACCGGATGCGGTTCCCTCATGTGGCACCACAACCCTGCCCAATCCCTTTGCCAGGCAGGTCACACCTGCATTTGAGGTTCCGGAGACAGTTGCATCAATCAGATTGATCTTGCCGATAAAATCGGCCACGAAACGCGAATTCGGCTTTTCGTAGAGTTCTTCCGGCCCGGCGATCTGACGCACGCCGCCTTTCTCCATCACCGCTATGCGGTCCGCCATCGACAAGGCTTCATCCTGATCATGTGTGACGATGATAAAGGTGATGCCGATGACCTGCTGCAGACGCGCAAGTTCGAGCTGCATGTGCTCGCGCAGTTTGGCATCAAGCGCCGACAGCGGTTCATCAAGCAGCAACACCTTCGGGCGCTTGACCAACGCTCGCGCCAGCGCGACACGCTGGCGCTGGCCACCGGAAAGCTGGTCAGGCTTACGGTCGGCCATTGCAGCCATCTGAACCATTTCCAGTGCTTCTTCAACACGAGGTTGTATTTCGCTCGCGGCAACACCGGTTACCTTCAGACCATAGGCGACATTGTTACGAACGGTCATGTGCGGGAACACAGCATAGGACTGGAACACCATGTTCACCGGTCGCTTGTTGGCCGGCACACCTTCCATGTTCTGCCCATCAACAATGATGTCGCCGGTGCCCGACGTTTCAAGGCCGGCAATCATGCGCAGCAACGTGGTCTTGCCGCACCCCGATGGCCCCAGCAGCGCAAAGAACTCGTTGGGCATGATGTCGAAAGACACATCATCCACTGCAACAACACCGGGATATTTCTTCGTGACGTTCTTGATGGAAATGATGGGGCTGGTCATGAGAGGGTCTAGCCTTCAATTTTCGATGGTGCCTGCATGCGCATGGCGATGATTGTGGCAACCAGCGTAATGATGATGAGTATGGTCGAGGCTGCATTGATATCAGGCGATACACCACGACGAACCAGCGAATAGACCTTGACCGGGAAGGTGTTGGTCTCCGGGCCTGCGGTAAAGAAGGTAATGACGAAATCGTCCAGAGACAGTGTGAACGACAACAATGCGCCGGCAATGACGCCAGGCATCATGAACGGCAGCACCACGTTCCAGAAGGTCTGCCACTCGCTTGCCCCAAGGTCCTTTGAAGCTTCTTCAAACTCGCGGTTGAACCCGGCCAGCCGGGCCCGCACCACCACTGCCACAAACGGAAAACTGAAGGCTATGTGGGCGGCGGTTATGGCTCCGAGATTCAGCGGCCAGACGGAAAACAGCTCGTTCCACCAGTGGATCGGGCCTGTTTCAAATCCGCGCATCCAGTTCCCCACGCGCGAATACAGCACCAGCACCGCCACCCCCATGCAGATTTCCGGAATGACGATGGGAAGCACCATGACGCCTTCCACCGCCGACTTTGCGGGAAACCGGAAACGCCACAGCCAGAGTGCCGTTGCCGTACCGATGATGGAGGCGATCACAGTGCACATGACGGCGATGGTCATGGAGTTGACGAAAGCTTCGACCAGGGAGGCGTCATTCCACGCCTTGGCGTAGTACTTGGTGGTGAACCCACGCCACACGATATTGCGCTTTGAGTCGTTGAAGCTGAAGGCGATGAGCTGCGCGATCGGTGCATAGAGCAAAATGAATGTGACCAGGCCGAACAGGATCAGCCATGGCGACTTTCCGTAATCCAGCGGTCCGCGTGTCGACTTGCGCTTTGCCATGTCAGATCCCCACCCCGGCCTTCATGCGCGCGCCGATAAAGGCGCGCAGCGCAAGGGCTGCAAAGGTGACATACATCAACAGGAATGAAAGCGCTGCGCCAAACGGCCAGTCATTGGCGGCCTTGAACTGATCGGTGATGACATTGCCGATCATGATGGCGTTGGTGCCGCCCAGCAGGTCCGGCACCAGGAACATGCCAAGCATCGGGATAAACACCAGAATAATGCCAGAGATTATACCTGGCATGGTCAGCGGTACGGTTACCGAAAGGAAGGTTCTCCACTGGCTGGCGCCGAGGTCGAGACTGGCTTCAAGATAAGACCGGTCAAGCCGTTCTATGGTGGCATACAGCGGCAATACCATGAACGGCATGAACACGTAGACCATGCCGACTATCACTGCACCATTGTTATAGAGCAGTTCCAGCGGCTGAAACGGACCAACAAGCTTGTCCAGGAACGCCAGGTTCCAGAACCACTCCAGCGTGAAATTGAGCGTGCCGCGGGTCCGGAAGACGGCAATCAGCGCATAGGTGCGGATCAGCAGGTTTATCCAGAACGGCAGAATGACCAGCAGCAGCAGCAAAGGCCGCCATCGCGCCGGTGAAAAGCAGATACCGAACGCGACCGGATAGGCAATCGCCAGGCAGACCGCAGTTGAGATGACGCTGATCCAGATGGATTTCCAGATTATCTTCACATACACGGCTTCGAAAGACCGGATGTAATTTTCCGGCGTGCCGGTAATTTCAATGTCGATGATCGAGGTTTTTTCGCCGAACGACATGCCCCAGATCAGGGCAAGCGGGATCAGGAAAAACAATAACAGCCAGACAATTCCCGGTAACGCAGTTACCCAGAATACCGCCTTGTTCTGTTTCCAGTTTTCCACCCGCCCAGCACCTTGAAACGGAGGATCAGATACAGTTCACCTGACCCTCCTGATAGTTGTCACACTAGAGCAACATGGGTT
>JABDRA010000326.1 GCA_013041995.1 Anderseniella sp.
GCTTTCTGCAGTGACCGACGCCATGCGCTTGAGAATGATATCTGACACTCCTGCCCATGGATCAGAATTGGGTGCCGCCACCAGTTCCTGCCCGTTGATCCTGTGCAGTTCACCGCCGGTGTTGCCGGTCAGCACCCATGTGTAGATGACGCGAACGCCACCGCCTTCAAACACCGCCTGAAAATTTCCCGCCAGTTGATACCCGTCGGAGAAATTGCCCTGCACAATGGCAACATCGCGAAGGCCTGCCTCTTCAGCCAGCGCATCCGCCAGTACGCCTGCCCTGTCAGGCGGCACACCGTTCATTGCAATGATGGCGATGGTGGGCGGGATACGACCGGACCCTCCATCACCCAGGGATGATTTCGAGAATGGCTGGTTAGGGCTTGCTGAACAGGCCGCAAGCAACAACAATGTCGCCAGTAGCGCGGTGATACCCGCGACCGTGCGTGCCCATCGGTGTGTGTCTGCAACCCGCATCAGTTTCCAGCCTGCATATCGTCTGACCTTGTCGCTACAATGTGCCTTAATCATGCCCCGCACCGCAAGGCATCGACATGCCTCAGACAGGACGACGATACTGAATGAAAGGCGATTTGGTGCCGACCTTGTCATACAGCATCCGGCCCTTGTAGTTGAATTCCTGCGTGGCCCAATAGGTGCGCGTGGCACGTTTTGCGTCCGCTGCATCATAAACTGCCTTGATCAAGCCACGCCCGGCACCGCCACCGCGCACTGCCGGGTCCACGAACAGGTCTTCCAGATAGCAGTACACCGTTGGTGACCAGGTGGAGCGGTGAAACACGTAATGGGTAATACCGTCAATGTGACCATCATCATTGACCGCCACCAGACCGGAAGGGTCCCATTCGCCATCGCCCAAAAGGCGGTCGAATGTCAGTTCGATGGTCTCTTCAGGTACCGAAGACTCATAAAACCGCAGATAACCGTCAAACAATTCGCGCCAGCGCGGTTTGTCATCTGCCAGCAATGCCCGGACCGAATAAGCCATGTGTGTTCCTATCTGACGATCATCTTCAGTGGGTATCTGGAGACCGGTTCCGGCGCACCTCGCCCGGTAATGTAGGTACGAGCCAGTGTCATCGCCGTGTTGGTCCTGGAATCTACAAGGATCATGTGCGCAAAAAAAGTCATGTTGGCTTTGATCTTGAACTCATTGCCGTGGAAGAACATCGGCGTATCCATCCAGCTTGGCGTGAATTTGGCGCCCAGGGAATACCCGCAGGCATTGAGCCTGGCATGCGCAAGACCGTGTTCATCCATGACACGCGCATGCGCATCAAACACGTCACCGGCCGTGCTGCCCGGCTTCATCACGTCTTCCACCGCCTTGAGTGCTTCAAGCGCTGCGGCATGCATCGAGATGTGTTGTTTTTTCGGCTCTCCGACGATGAATGTGCGCATATATGCTGCGTGGTAGTGGCGGTAGACCCCGGCAAATTCAAGCGTCAGCTGATCGCGCTTCGACAGCTTGCGCCTGCCGGACTTGTACCGGCACAACAGCGCATCACGGCCCGATCCGATAATGAATTCGTTGGCCGGATAGTCGCCGCCACCAGCAAAAATGGCTGCGTGCTGGGCGGCCAGGATGTCGCCTTCGTCGGCACCTGCATGAGTTGCTTCAATGGCCGCCTTGAGCGCGGCATCGCCCAGTTTCCCCGCCTTGCGCACGTACTTCAGTTCAGCATCAGACTTGACGCTACGGATGCTATCCACCAGTCGCGACGCATCCTGCAACTTGCACCAGGTGCCAAGCGCTGCGTCTACCGCAAGCCCGTTTGAATGCACAAGACCATAGGATTCGTTCTCGATACCGAGCTTTTTACCTTTCGCGCCAAGGCTTGCCAGCATATCGCGCAGTTGTACGGCCGGCTGTGCACCGGCTTCATCCGTCCAGATGCGAATATCTTCAATAGTGGACGTATGCTGAGCCTGGCGCAGGTCTGCAGACCGGGTCAACAGCGCTATTTTGCCGTCCGCGCCAAGATACAGGCATTGAAAGAAGCAGAATCCGAACGTGTCATATCCTGTGAGATAATACATGGATTCCTGCTGAAACATCAGCAGTCCATCCAGCCCGCGCGCCACCAGTTCCCTGATGACCTTCTTCTGTCGGACCTTGTATTCCTTCATTTCAAAATGCAGTGCCATGATTGTCGCCTATTCCTTGATGCAAATGGCCGAAAGTTGCCGTCCATAGTCGGCTTCACCGCGATGAACCGTTCGCCGGTACGAGAAAAACCGCTGCTCATCGGCGTAGGTGCACAGAGCGGTATCCTCGATTGAAGCCAAGCCCAGCCCGGCCAGATTTGACTTCACGAATCCCGGCAGATCAAACATGAAATGTGACGGCTTCTGCGACGGGATGAAAAACCGTTCCAATGCGGGATCGCGGTCTACAAACTGCGCATGGTATTCCGGTCCTACTTCATAGTTTGCCTGACTGATGGTTGGCCCGATCGCTGCGTGGATTTCACTGGCGCCAAGTTGCTTCATCTGGGCCACCGTTGCAGCCAGCACACCTGCAAACGCCCCTTTCCACCCCGCATGGGCAGCACCGACAACCTTGCCGTCAGATGACGAGAACAGGACCGGCGTACAGTCCGCTGTAAGGACCGCCACGGCAATCCCGGGCTTGTCGCTGACAATGGCGTCACCCTCCGGAGGCTTGCGCACGTCCCAGGGTTCATCGGCAATAACGGCATCTGCGCTGTGCCACTGATGGATAGTGAGGAGCTTCTCACTGTCAACGCCCAGTTTTCCTGCAATTCGCGCCCTGTTCTCCGCTACCTTTTCGGTGTCATCGCCGGATCCATAGCCGGCGTTCAGCGATCCGTAAATGCCGTCTGACACGCCGCCTTCGCGGGTGAAAAATCCATGTTTTATACCGTCAATTGCAGCAAGACCTGACGCTTCAATCATGTTGGCTCCACGTTGAAAGGAGCAGGCTTGGGCATATCGGGATGGGTCACCGCAAGCACCTTGAACAATTGTCCCATCTGGTTGCCGGAAACCAGCCTTTGAGCGCCTTTCGACAGGCGAATGCGCTGCCGTGCATCAGCGCGGGCACGCAACATCTCTTCTCGTTCCTTCAGGCCCATCTTGATCAGGAAGTCACCTTGCATGACCGGGCCGTAAGCTTTCCCACCATCTGCAGTAACTGCACCTGTCAGGGCCTCGAAATCCACATGTGAGGTAATATCGGTTTCACCGGGCTGGGCCAGGACATCTGCAAACTGATGCTTGCGAATGGCTTGCACTGTATCGCCCACAGCAGAGCGTATATGGCCGTAGTCGATGATCAGCGCCGCCCCCATGTCATTGGTAATGCGCCGGCCGATTTCGCGGGCCACCGCATCGCGTGCCGGCGAAAATTCCGCAATATCACCATCTGCTGCAGTTGCTGCCCATGACGGCACCAGCGCAGGTGCAACCGGGTCGCTGGCCAGGCCGAACATCAACTTGCCGTCCGCCGTCTGCCCGACAACACGCTCATGCCACTGGCCTGCCTGTTTCTGCAGTTGAGAGACCGGCAATGCATCAAAAAACTCGTTGGCAATGATCAGCGATTGTCCGTTCGGCACGGTTTCCAGCCGGTCGTGCCAGGTGGCTTCAATACCGGCGCGTTTCAGGGTTTCGGCCTGCATGGTCTTCAGCGCCGGCGACATTTCAACCAGATGCACCTTCATGCCCTCGCGCAATCCGGGCATGACCGAACAGGCGCGGACCAGGTCGGCCAGCAATGTGCCCCTGCCCGGACCCAGTTCAACAAGATTCCATTCTGCCGGTGCGTCCATCATCTGCCAGCCCGCGGCACACCAGATGCCGATCAGTTCGCCAAACATCTGCGACACTTCAGGTGCGGTAATGAAATCACCGGCCCGGCCAAACGGATCGCGGCCCATATAATAGCCGTGACGTTCATGACCCAGCGCCAGCGCCATGTAGCGGTCCACCGGCATTGGACCGTCAGCCGCGATCATGTCGGCAATGATGCTGCCAAGTGGACATTGGCGCTCACCTGCATCAGATTTCGGTTTACTCATGCTGCACTCCCGGGGGTCCTGACCCTAGACCTTGTTAACAACCAGATGCCGACACCCAGCAGCGGTAGTGACAATACCATGCCCATGGTCAGCCAGCCGCCTGTCAGATAGCCGATATGGGCGTCGGGCTCACGGGCAAATTCAACAATGATACGCGACAGCGCATAGCCCGTGGCAAACACGCCGGACGCGACGCCTGTGCGCGGCAGGCATTTGTATGTGTGCGTGGCCAACCGCACCGCAAGGAACAGCAGGATGCCCTCCAGAGCGGCTTCATAAAGCTGGCTTGGATGGCGTGGATCGGGGCCACCACCGGGAAACACCATCGCCCATGGCACATCTGTTGCCTTGCCGTACAGTTCTGCGTTGATGAAGTTGGCAATCCGCCCCAGAAACAAACCGATAGGGACACTTGCAGCGCCCAGGTCGAGCAACTGCCACATGCCAATGCCATGACGCCGGCCATAGAGATAACACGCAACGACAACCCCCAGGAAACCGCCATGGAATGACATGCCACCATTCCACATCTGCAGGATTTCCGATGGATTGTGCAGGAAATAGACCGGGTTGTAGAACAGTACATAGCCCAGCCTGCCGCCCAGCAGCACGCCCAGTGTTGACCACAACAGCAAATCATCAAGTTGCATGGGCAAGGTGTGCGGTTTCGATTTCGGCCACAATGCGTCATTGGTCACCAGCCGCTTGGCATACCAGATTGCGCCCATTAGCCCGATTACATAGGCCAGCGCGTACCAGCGGATTTCCAGCGGGCCGAGCGACAACGCCACCGGATCTATCACCGGAAAGGGAATGGCAAACAAGGTGGGCATGAAGGACCGCCAGACAGGTTGATGCATCAGTTCGCGCGCAAGAGGCTTGCGAAAGCCTCCGCTGCACCCTACCTAAAGGATACAACACTGGTTTCCAACAGCCGAGATACCTGAATTATGACAAGCCCGTCTTCCCGTTTCTTTGACGAACTAGCCAAGGTAATGACCAATGCCGCCGGTGCAGCGCAGGGCGCACGGCGTGAAGTCGACAACCTCGTCAAGGCCCAGATCGAGCGGGTCCTGGCAGACATACAGATCGTGCAGCGCGAAGAATTTGACGTCGTACGCGACATGGCCAGCATGGCACGCACTGAAAACGAAGCATTGCGCGCGCGCATTGCCGAGCTGGAAACAAGGCTCGAAGCGATAGAGTCAAAACCTGCACCGGCGGCAAAAAAGAAAGCCGCAGCAAAGTCTTCTACGGCCAAGAAGTGAATTCTATACGCTGAAATGTGGTTTATCCCCATTGCAGTGTGGAGGAATCATGCCTTATCGCCGCCGACTCTTGCGGCGCAGTCGAACATTCGTCAATTTCTGTACACGACTTGATTCGTTGCTTCCGGCAGCGATTCAACACTGAAGCATCTTGATATCATCTGATTGCAGACAAGATGCCCGGTTACCAGATGATTGAGCAACTCCATGTGTTCCTGCAGACACAGATTGCTCTTGGGAGCGACGGATATGACAGCAGCGCTGGCAGTAAAGCATGATCTCATTCATCCGCTGGAGACCGTGGAGCTGCTGGCTTCGCGCAATGAATGGTTTGTCGACCGTTCAGCCGATGATGAAATCAACATGATCGTGGCCGGTTCGTGGACGGATCTGCATTTGTCGCTCAACTGGAATGCCCAGCTTGAAGGACTGCACCTGGCGTGTTCGTTCGACCTGAAGGTTCCCGAGGGCCGACGCGATGAAATCGTGCGGCTTGTGGCCCTGATCAATGAGCAGTTGTTCTTCGGCCACTTCGACGTGTGGCGCAATGAAGGATCACTGATGTTCCGCAATTCGCTGCTGCTGACCGGGCAGGCCGATCTCAACGAAGCCCAGTGCGAGGCACTGGTGCACACCGGGCTTGATGCGTGCGAGCGATATTTCCCGGCTTTTCAGTTTGCCATCTGGGCGGGAAAGTCCGCAGAAGACGCTATCCGCTCCAGCCTGCTGGAAACCGTCGGGGAAGCCTGAGCCATGCCTGTTGCACCCAGCCTGTCAGGACGTTTGGTGCTGATCGGTGCCGGCAAAATGGGCACCGCTATGCTGCAGGGCTGGCTGGACGCAGGCGTCACAGGCGATCAGGTAACAATTTTCGACCCCGCCCCGCCGCCCGAAACCATGGCGGTGATTGCGCAACATTCAATCAGCCACAATCCGCCCCTGGACAGCGTTGACGGTGTCGAAGCCATTCTGGTTGCCGTCAAGCCCCAGATGGTGGACGAAGTGCTGCCGGCCATGAAAGGTCTCGCCAAGGACGATCCGCTGGTTGTATCTGTTGTGGCAGGCAAGACGATTGCCGCTTTCCGGCAGCACTTTGGTGGGACGACACCGGTTATCCGCACAATTCCCAATACACCTGCCGCTGTCGGGCGCGGCATTACCGCGATGGCTGCAAGTGACGGCGTTTCGGCCAGACAGTCAGAACTGGCAACAGCATTGCTGGCATCGCTGGGTGAAGTGGTGACAGTGGCTGATGAGGCCCTGATTGACGCCTGCACGGCGATCTCAGGCTCAGGGCCTGCCTATATCTTCTACATGACCGAGTGCATGACGGCAGCGGCAGTGAAGCTGGGCTTGCCGGCCGACATTGCAGAACAGCTGGCACGCGCCACTGTTGCAGGTGCCGGCGAGCTGATGCGCGCGACCGGAACACCGGCCGGGACCTTGCGAGAAAATGTCACTTCGCCCAAGGGCACCACTTATGCAGCGCTACAGGTGCTGATGGCGGATGAGGATGGCATGAAGCAACTGATGATCAGGGCAACGGCTGAAGCTGAAAAACGGTCCCGCGAACTGGCTGGTTAATACCTAAGGTATAAATCAGCACGCGCCAATCCGTCCGCTTGTGTTCAACGTTTCCACACTGCAATCTGAAAACTGATAGACGAAGCCAACAGGAGCCTTGTCATGGAAGAGCGCGAGAACGCTATTGTAAGTGCTACATTTCGGCTGGCCGCCACGCGGGCCTGGAGCGAAGTAAAACTGGCAGACATTGCTGCTGAGGCCGACATCTCACTGGCAGACCTTGCCGGTGTCATTGGCGGCAAGGCAGATATCCTGCAGCTTTATGGCCGTCAGCTTGATGCAAAAATGCTGGCATCCCTGGAAACCGACCCGGTATCGGGTTCGGCACATGACCGGGTATTCGACATACTCATGCGCCGCCTGGAACTGATGGACGGGGACAAGGCCGCCATCCGGTCCATTGTCGAGACACCTGCAGCCTCCCTGCCCGATTATGCACGCCTCGCCGGTTCCCTGATGCAATCGCAGGATTGGGTGCTGTCGGCAGCCGGTATTGAAGACACCGGCCTGCGCGGCGCCATGAAAACCACCGGCCTGGCGCTGGTCTACGTACGCACGCTGAAAGTGTGGGCCAATGACGATGACGCCGGACTTGCGCGCACCATGTCGCAACTGGATCGATCACTGCGCGATGGTGCTGACTGGATCAAGCGGCTCGAAACACCGATGACACTGGCAACTGCCCTGTCCAGCCTGGCACGAGGGTTCATGAAGGCCAGGCGCGGCCCG
>JABDRA010000330.1 GCA_013041995.1 Anderseniella sp.
CGGCTTCACCTTGCTCCATGTCTTCGGACGCGGATGTTTCAGCATCCTCCTGGCCGGTTTCGGTCTGGTCCTGTTCGCCGTCTGCATCGTCGTCGGTGTCGTCGTCATTGTCTTCGGCGTCATCCGGGTCGTCGCCTAGTTCATCTGACATTTCCAGCCGTGCCAGCAGGTCGCGAGACAGGCGCGAGAAGGCTGTCTGGTCATGGATGCAGTCATCCAGGCCGTCCAGTTTCTCACTGGCCTTGTCTTCAATCCACGGGCGCCACAGATCAACCAGTTTCTTTGCCGCATCCGGCGGGGCCTCACCGGTGAGGCGTTCACGCACCATCAGCGCAAGCGCGTCTTCCAGGGGTGCGTCTTCACGCTTGTGCAGGGGCCCGGTTACTTTTTCGTCAAAGCGCTTGTCCAGCATGGCATTCAGGTTGTCTGCCATGCCCGGCATGGCGCGCGCGCCGAGAGCTTCGACACGGGCCTGCTCAATTGCCTCATAGACCGTGCGTGCGTGCTGGCCCTGCGGCAGATAGCGCGAATGAACGCTGGTGGAATGATTGGCAAGCCGCATCGCCATGGCATCGGACAGACCACGGGTAACCGCTATATCTTCCGCGGTCGCGTCGCGGGTCACTTGTGGCAAGCGTACGCGTTTGTCGGTAATGCCGGGGTGTTCGGCACCGAAGGAGCAGGTGAGCTCCGGCTCATCGGCAATCGTCTTCATTGCGAGCGTCAGGGCGCGCTTGAAATTCTCTGCCGGTGCGTCACGATCATTTGCCATTGGTTTTTCGCTGTGGTTTCTGCTGTCCGCCGGTTCAGCTCACAGCGAGGGTAGCGGACGATTCAGGCAGTTCCACTCCGAAGCAGCGCTGGTAGAATTCCGCTACCAGAGCACGCTCCAGTTCATCGCACTTGTTCAGGAACGTCATCCGGAATGCCAGGCCGACATCACCGAAGATGGTTGCGTTTTCAGCCCATGTGATGACCGTCCGCGGGCTCATGACAGTTGACAGGTCGCCTGCCATGAAAGCGTTTCTGGTCAGGTCTGCCAGACGCACCATGTTCGAGATCACCTTTTTGCCGGCAGCATCATTGAACGACTTGTTCTTGGACAGAACAATGCCGCACTCCTGCTCATGGCTGAGATAGTTCAACTGCACGATGATCGACCAGCGATCCATCTGGGCCTGGTTGATCTGCTGGGTCCCGTGATAGAGACCGGTCGTGTCACCGAGGCCGACCGTGTTGGCGGTTGCAAACAGGCGGAATGCCGGATGCGGTTTCAGCACACGCGCCTGGTCAAGCAGTGTCAGGCGGCCGGAGCTTTCCAGCACGCGCTGGATCACGAACATCACATCGGGACGGCCTGCGTCATATTCGTCAAACACCAGTGCCACATTGTTCTGGTAGGCCCATGGCAGGATGCCTTCGCGAAACTCGGTAATCTGCTTGCCGTCCTTGATGACAATGGCATCCTTGCCGACCAGGTCGATACGCGAAATATGACTGTCCAGGTTGATGCGCACCAGTGGCCATTTCAGCCGGGCCGCAACCTGTTCGATGTGGGTTGACTTGCCGGTGCCGTGGAAGCCCGACACCATGACCCGGCGGTTATGGGCGAACCCAGCCAGAATGGCCAGTGTGGTTTCCGGGTTGAACAGGTAATCCTCATCGATTTCCGGGACATATTCATTGCCTTTCGAATAGGCGGGAACCGTCAGGTCTGAATCTATGTCGAAGACCTTCCGCACCGAGACGGTCGTGTCAGGCATGTCTGGTGCTTCGATCTTTGTATTTGCGTTCATTGGAAAGAGATCTCCGGGAAATCAACACCCGGTCTTCGCACATGGAAAACCGGGTCTCAAGGGTCATATACAAAGAGGTTTTAGTCCGAGTAATGCAACCCTAGCAAGGGGCACTTTTGCTGCAATTCAGCACACACCCGCATCGCGAAGATAATTGTAGGCGGTGATGATGTCGCGAAGCCGGTCTTCGGTCTCGCGGCTGCCGCCGTTCGCATCCGGGTGAAACCGCTTTACCAGCAGCTTGTACTTCGCCTTGATTTCGTCTGCGGTCACGCCGGGATCAAGCCCGAGCGTATCAAGCGCCTTGCGTTCGGCGTTGCCGACACGGCGGCGGGACGTCGCTGCTCTTTGAGTGCCGGCAGCCTCTTCAAAAATCGAATGGGGATCGTTGACATCACTGTCATGACGATAACCGCTGCGTGCAGACTTACCGGACGCTGATTTGGTGGCGCGCGCCCGCTTGTTTTCCGCCCACGAACTGTCACCCAGTTTCCAGGTCGGGCGATGGCCGGTTTGCGATGCTTTTATCCAGGCGCCAATGTCATTGTCGGCCATGCCGTCGAAGTAATTGTAGGACTTGTTGTAGGCTTTCACATGGTTTACGCAAAACCGGAAGTACTCGCCCTCCGCATTGCGGCCCTTCGGCGCCTTGTGATTGCCCACGGCTTCACAGTCCGGCCATTCGCAGGTGAATGTCTCAGGTTCCGCCTTGCCGCCTTTTTTAATGCGGATGCCGTCGAAGTATTTCGAATTAAGTTTCATCTGTCGCCTGGTTTTTGTCGTGCGTGAACAATGATGGCTGCCTTGGCAGCGCACCAGTGTAACCCAATGTTGTGGACATTTGGAATTCAATTAGCTCATAAATTACGAACAAGTCATCAATGTGGACCTGCGCTTGGTATTTTGTGCAGGAAAAAGGAAAAATAAATCATGCAGCTCGGCCAGGTCGGACAGACAATCACTGAAAAACTGTCAATAGCGCTGGTACCACACGCGCTGGAAGTGATCGACGAATCACATCTTCATGCCGGTCACTCGGGCGCCCGGCCCGAAGGAGAAACCCATTTCAGGGTCAAGATCCAGGCTGAAGCGTTTACCGGCAAGTCGCTGATCCAGCGTCACCGCATGGTCAATGAAGTGCTGGCAGAAGAGTTGAACGGTCCGGTTCATGCCCTGGCGATCTCCGCCAGCGCGCCGGAATCCTAACTGGCTTTCTTCAATGGCGTGATACGCAAACGGGTGATCTGGTTGCGCTTCTTGCCGGCAACCTCAAACCGAAACCCGTGAAACGTGAAAGCCTGGCCTTTTTCAGGAATCATCTGGGCTTCATGAATGACCAGGCCGGCGATGGTATTGGCTTCCTCGTCCGGCAGTTCCCAGTCATTGGCCCGGTTCAGGTCACGAATTTGCAGTGACCCGTTGACCACCATGGAACCGGACGCTTCGCGTGAAATGTCCGCACTGATCACGTCATGCTCATCGGCGATATCACCGACGATCTCCTCCAGAATATCTTCCAGGGTGACCACACCCATCACTTCACCGTATTCATCCACCACCAGGGCAAAATGAGATTTGCGCCGCAGGAATGCGGAGAGCTGGTAGTTTACCGTCGTGGTATCCGGCACAAACCAGGCATTCGAGCAGATTGCCTTGATGTTGAGTTTCGACGCATCGCCCTTGTGGGACTGCAGTGCAGACAACACGTCCTTGGCATGCAGCACGCCGATGATGTTGTCCGGGTTGTCCTGCCACACAGGCGCACGGGAAAAACCTGATTTCAGCAGTTCGGATATGATTTCATCGTTTGGCATGTCGACATCGATGGAGAACATTTTAGTCCGGTGAACCATCAGGTCCGATAATTCCAGTTCAGACAGATCCAGAACGCCGCCGATCATGTCCCGGTCGTTTTTGACGACGGCCCCTTCCTGGTGATGCAGGTTAATGGCGCCGCGGATCTCTTCCTGGGGCGACAGGATGTTGCCGGCATTGGCAAGATCGACGCCGGCCAGTGACAACACGTTCTTGACGATCACCTCCACGGCAATCACCACCGGTCCGAAAATCCTGACGAGCACGGATATGATCGAGGCCACGGCGAGGGAAAACCGCTCCGGGTAGACG
>JABDRA010000335.1 GCA_013041995.1 Anderseniella sp.
CGTCCCCTTTGAACTCGGCATTATCCGAAATCACTATGTGGGGCGGACCTTCATTGAGCCGACACAGCAAATCCGGGCACTCGGCGTAAAACTCAAACACAATGCCAACCGGGCGGTTATTGAAGGCAAACGCGTCATGCTGGTAGATGATTCCATTGTACGCGGGACGACATCAGTCAAGATCGTTCAGATGATGTTCGATGCCGGCGCCAGGGAGGTCCACATGGCAATCGCCTCGCCTCCCATCACGCACCCGGACTTTTACGGCATCGACACGCCTGAACAAAAGGCCCTGCTCGCAGCAACCCACACAGTTGAGGAAATGAGCAACTATATCGGTGTGAATTCACTGACTTTCCTGTCCGTAGATGGCATTTACCGCGCAACCGGTTATGAAATGCGCGATGCCGTGCGTCCGCAGTTCACCGATCATTGCTTTACCGGTGACTATCCAACCGCATTGACCGACTATAGCGACGGCGGCAATCCGCATCAGTTGTCCTTGCTGGCCGAAGCGGGTTGATCCGCACCCACCGGGCGTGACGCTGGTACCACATCCCATTTGAATTTCAGGAAATGATCCATGGCAAAATCACTGGCTGGGCGCATTGCGCTTGTTACAGGCGCCTCACGCGGCATCGGGCGAGCCATAGCCCTGAAACTTGCACTCGAAGGCGCCCACGTGATTGCCACAGCCCGCACTGTCGGGGGGCTTGAAGAACTTGACGATGACATCCAGGCCGGCGGCGGAACCGCCACGCTGGTGCCGCTTGATATCAAGGATTTTGAAGGTATCGACCGGCTGGGTACACCAGTTGCGGAACGCTGGGGCAAACTCGACATCCTTGTTGGCAATGCGGGCATACTGGGTTCACTGACCCCACTACAGCATTTGAAACCGGAAACCTTTGACGAGCTGATGGCGATCAACGTGACGGCCAACTACCGGCTGATCCGGTCACTGGAACCACTGATCAAGGCTTCAGATGCCGGACGGGCGATCTTTGTAACATCGGGAGCCGCTCATAAGGCGCGCGCCTACTGGGGTGGTTATGCGGTCTCGAAAGCAGCGCTTGAAATGCTGGTGCGGACCTGGGCTGCAGAACTTGAAACAACAAGCGCAACTGCAAACCTGTTGAATCCCGGCCCCATTGCCACCCGCATGCGGCGGCAGGCAATGCCTGGTGAAAATCAGACCACCCTGCCCACGCCGGAACAGTTGGCAGACGCCATGATTTCGCTATGCTCGCCCGATGCAACCTCGAACGGCGCCATTCATGATTTCAAGGACGGTGTCCTGAAACAGCGGAGTTGAAGAAATGAGTATCGTCGCACAAACGCTGGCCGACGCCCGCACCCATGGCCGCAAGCTGGACACCTATCCAGGTGACGCGCCGGAGACCGAGGCACTCGCGTTTGCGCTCCAGTGCGAAGCCACCGCTTTGACCGGATGGTGCCAAACCGGCTGGAAGATTGGCTGCACCAGCAAACTGGCCCAGGACATGTTGCGGGCAGACGGCCCCTTCCCCGGCCCAATCTATGAAGAGCGCACATTTGTGAACGATGGCGAGGTGCCAGTGAGCCAGTCGGCCATTCGTCTGGTTGAACCGGAAATCGCCTTCACCATGGCCTATGACCTGCCGCCCGGTGCCACGGCACATTCAGTGGAAGCCGTTATTGGCGCGGCCGCGTCGGTTCACCTGTCACTGGAACTAGTCAACCGGCGGCTGCCGGGCGGTCTTGAAGACGGCAATATGTGGAACATTGCAGATGGCGGCTGCAATGATGCGTTTGTGCTTGGCCCGGCAAATGATGTGTTGCCGGCAGGCCGCTATGCGGCGCTGGAACTGAACGTCAGCAAGAACGACCAGCCTGCAACGACCGGTGTCGGGGTCAATGCGCTGGGCGGGCCGGACATTGCGCTTACCTGGCTTGCAAATTACCTCAACACTCACGGACTGATGCTCAAAGCGGGAGATGTGGTCACAACCGGTGTCGTTACCGGGCTGGTCTATGTCGACGCCGGCGATGAAATCATCAGCACCTGCGCCGAACTGGGCGAAGTCAACGCGCGCTATAAATAGATTCAATACAACAGCTTATCGCTGTTTCTTCGCCTTGTGGGCGTACGGATTCTTGCCCTCGCGCAGGTTGATCCGCACAGGCACGCCCCACAAGCCGAAATCTTCACGCAGCCCGTTGATCAGATAACGGTTATAACTTTCCGGCATGTTCGCCGCATTTGAGCAAAATACCACGAACGTCGGCGGACGGGCGTTCACCTGGGTAATGTAACGCAACCGGATGCGCCGGCCACCGGGTGCCGGCGGCGGATGCCGCTGGATCTGCTGTTCCAACCAGCCATTGAGCTTGTTGGTCGGTATCCGCGTGTTCCACAGCTTGTAGGTTTCCATGACGGCGGGCATCAACTTGTGTACACCACGACCGCTCAGGCCTGAAAATGTTACGACGGCAATGCCGGAGACCTGCGGTAGAAGCCGCGTGACTTCAAGCTCGATATCGCGGCGCAGGGCGTCCTTTTCCTCGACCAGGTCCCACTTGTTGATTGCCAGCACCATTGCCCTGCCCTCGCGCGCCATCAGCGAAGCCAGCTGCAGATCCTGCTTTTCCAGTGGCTGGGTCGCATCGATCAACAAGACAACGACCTCGGCAAACTTGATGGCACGCAGGCCATCGGACACCGACATTTTTTCCAGCTTGTCGTTGACACGCGCCTTCTTGCGCATGCCGGCGGTATCCCACAATTTGACGCGCTGTCCGTTCCATTCCCAGTCGAGACCAATCGCGTCGCGGGTAATACCGGCTTCCGGGCCGGTGAGCATACGTTCTTCACCCACCAGCCGATTGATCAAAGTGGATTTTCCGGCGTTGGGCCTGCCGACAATTGCAAGCCTCAAAGGCCTGTCAGGGGTCAAGCCATCGCCGGCGGTCTCATCATCGGGGTCGAAGGCGATAACATCGTCGAAACTGTCGGCGTCATCATCGCCATCTGCTTCTTCGGCAACCGGACCATGCAATCTGAAGGCTTCTTCCAGCGCGTCATGCAGATCACCCAGACCTTCGCCATGCTCGGCCGAAATCGCAACCGGATCACCCAATCCCAACGAATAACTCTCCAGACGGCCCGCCTCGCCCTTGCCGCCTTCCGCCTTGTTGGCAGCAACAATTACCGGTTTGCCGGTCTTGCGGACCAGTTCAGCAAAATGTTCATCCGATGGCGTGACACCAGCCCTGCCGTCAATCATGAACAGGCAGACATCAGCCTGTTGAATGGCCTCGCGGCTCTGTTCGGTCATACGCCGTGCCAACGTCTCAGGCCCGGCGTCTTCCAGGCCTGCGGTATCAACGATGCGAAACTTCAGGCCGCCAATACTGGCATCACCTTCGCGCCGGTCACGGGTGACACCGGGGCGATCATCGACAAGCGCCAGGCGCTTGCCGGTCAACCTGTTGAACAGTGTTGATTTGCCAACATTCGGCCTTCCGACAATCGCAAGTGTGGGAAGCCGTGCGGCCTGAGCCGTCTGGGAGGCCATGGGATCAAGAACTTTCTAGTTGGTGCCTGGCGGCAGCAGCGACTGGATCTGCGCAGACACGAGTGCAGTGCGCGCCCGCAACGCAGCAGGTGTCGCCGGATCGGCCAGAACCAGTTTGAGCTGCTCATCGGCAGCTTTGAAATCACCCGCCCGTACGTGAGCCAACGCCAGAATTTCGCGCACGGCATGACGCCAGGAGGAATTGCTGCCATCAAGGCCCGACAGGCGCGAGGCAAGGTCGGACACACTGTCTGAGTCTACCAGAAGGTATGCTGCACGCACCCGCGCCAGGTCCCGCAAGGGTTGGTCTATGGCGGTGTCAGCTGCCACGCCATCATAAATCTTTACAGCGTCTGAGGCCTTGCCATCCTGACCGAGACGTGCGGCTTGCGACAGCTTCGCCAGTACCGAATATCCTTTGTGCCCGGACTTTGTAATCTCATCAAATGCCGCGTCTGCCTCGGCGGTCTTGCCGGCATCGGACAGGGTGATTGCATTATACCAGTCCATGCCGGCTTTTTCTGCCAGCTGGGCCTGCCAGTATTGCCAGCCCTTGTAGCTACCGACCAGGACGACGATGCCAATGCAGCCGGCAAGGATCAGGGTGCCGAAGCGATCCCAGATTTGGGTAAGCTTGTCGCGGCGGACTTCTTCATCCACCTCACGAAACAGTCCATCGTCACTCATCGGTCAATCCACGTGTTGAGAAAAGGCGGCTCTTTTTTTGCATCTACCGCGCTTCGTTGCGCCTTGGGTAAAGCAGGCGTTCAAACCGATCAAGGCAAATTGAGTTGATGACGATATAGGCAGTGCCGCACCTTGGCACAAGTTCCGGTCATTTTGTACCGTTTGGCCGGATTTGGTGCCAAATCAAATTTCCACATTAATCCACGTCATCATGCCGGCTGCCTGGTGCTCCAGCATGTGGCAATGCAACATCCACTTGCCCGGATTGTCGGCAACGAAGGCCACACGCATTTTTGAATTCGCAGACATGACGACCGTGTCGCGCCAGTCCTGGTCAGCGATTGGCTTGTCATCAATCGTCTGCGGCAACACATGATGGCCGTGCAAATGCATGGCATGGGGCCAGGCGGTCTTATTGACGAAGTCAAAAACCGCTGTGTCGCCCTTTTTCAAACTGACAAACGGCTCTTCAGTCATGCCTGCCACGCCATTGAATGCCCATGCCATGCCGTTTTGCACAAGCTCACGCATTTCAACGTCGCGGCCGCGCAACTTCGCCCCAACAAGCCCGCCCATGGCGCCGCCTTCCATGACCAGTTCGCTTGGTGTAACGCCGGCAATGTCCAAGGATGCCGGCAAACCGTTGCCCGGCAAGGCTGCCATGTCGCCGGTATCTGCTTCGCCCTGATCACCGGTTCGATCGACATAGGCAACCTCAAGCGGTTCATTTGCCCGGTTCAGATTTGCCAGAATGATTTCATCGGATGCACGCCGGATCATCAGGTCGGCCCGTCCTCCGGGCCCAAGCTGCAGCGGGTCCGCCCCCAACGCCCGTGCGGCCCCCAGAGGCTGGCCATCCAGTGCAACGATATACGGTTCAGCGCCCTTGATCTGCAAGTTCATGATGCGGGCATTGGCGCAACTGATCAGCCGCAAGCGAAGACGCTTGCCTGCCGGCGCGGCAAGGCGCGGCCGGGATTGGCCGTTGACGGTAAACCAGTTGCCCAGCCTGCCGCCATGCGCTGCCATGCGAATATCACCAAAGCTCTCCTGATTGATGGTGCCGTCATCGTTGATCAGCCAGTCATCCAGCACCAGTGTCAGCTCTTCTGTATCGGCAGGCGGCGTTTTCTCCTCGACGATGAGAGCACCATAAAGGCCATGCTCCACCTGTCTGGAAGACCCGATATGCGGGTGATACCAGTAAGTGCCGGCATCGGGAGCGGTAAAGACATACTCAAATGCCTCACCCGGCTGAACCGGGTTTTGCGTCAAAGGCGACCCGTCCATGGCGTTGTCAATGCGAATGCCATGCCAGTGCAGCATGGTTGGTTCATCCAGTCCGTTGACGAGGCGAACTTTCACCTGGCCGTGGCGCCTGACACGGATTTCGGGCCCGGGATTGGTGCCGTTATAAGTCCACAATCGGGATTCCTTGCCGCCTTCGAGGATGACATGTGGCACCTTCTGTATTTTCAGTTCAGTAAAACCATCGCCTGCTTTTTCGGCGTGCAACATCACAGGCACACCGCCAATCATTGCAAAGGCTGCGGCGGTTCCGGCGAGCATATGGCGGCGGTTGATGGGCATGGGTTTCACTCAGTCCTTTACATCATAGGTGTTTTCCGGAGCCGGGAAGGCCCGGGTGCGCACATCTTGCGAATACAGTTTGATGGCGCGTTCGATGGCACGGCCAACTTTGCCGAACTCCTTGACGAACTTCGGTACGCGCGGGCTCAGGCCCAGCATGTCTTCCATGACAAGGATTTGACCGTCACACGCTGCCGACGCGCCAATGCCGATTGTCGGAATGGCAATGGATTTGGTGATCCGCGCAGCCAGGGGTTCGGCCATCGCTTCAAGTACGACGCTGAATGCCCCTGCCTCAGCCACGGCTTTGGCGTCGGCTTCTATCGCAGCCCACTGGTCGCGCTGGCGGCCTTGTGTCTTGAAACCACCGATCGTGTTGATGGACTGCGGCGTGAGGCCGATGTGCGCCATCACAGGAATGCCACGCTGCACCAGGTAACTGATGGTTTCGGCCATGTGGACGCCGCCTTCAAGTTTTACCGCACCGCAGTCGGTTTCCTTCATGATCCGGGCAGCATTTCGGAACGCTACGGCCGGGCTTTCCTCGTACGAGCCAAACGGCATATCAACCACAACGAGGGCGCGCTCGGATCCGCGCACAACCGCCTTGCCATGCATGATCATCAGTTCAAGCGGCACAGGCACGGTAGATTCAAAGCCGTGCATCACCATGCCAAGCGAATCGCCCACCAGCAGAAAGTCACAGTATTTGTCCGCAATACCAGCGGTATGGGCGTGATAAGCTGTCAAGGAGACAACCGGTTCTGCATTTTTGCGGCCTGCAATGTCAGGGGCGGTCAGACGGCGGACCTGTTTCTGGACGGACATTGGCAATCAGACTCCTTGGCAGATGTACGGATTCACTCAGGGCAATCTTATCACTCGTTGCGGCGGTGAGACCAGCACTTCGACCGGGTCGCCCAGCGTCACCTGACCGCCTTCCAGTACCCGGCAGGTAATCCCACCGCGCCAGTCAGGATGCAGCGCCTTGCGCAGGCCGGTCAATGCGTCATCCATGCGCTTGCACGGTACTGTCTGACTGGTGACCTCCAGCAGCACCTCACCTATGCGCAACACGCCACCTGCTGCGCGCGGCAAATGCACACCTTCCACCAAAAAATTCGCCCGGCGCACAGTCCATGCCAGGTCCGGCTCACCGGCATCTCGCGCAGCCTCGCGCCACGCCTCGACTGCAAGAACTGTAATCTGCCGGTTTGGGAACTTTGTTCCCTTGTGATCGCCTTGGAGACCGGCTGCAACGGTCACCGTGCCGGATTGTATTTCCTGCATGGGCTGACGCCGCGCCGCGCGGCGCGCGATGCTGATCAGGTGCCCGGTGGTCTTTGCACTACTTGGCAAAGATTGCCATGTCCTGAATGGAAAACAATGCCACGCCAACAACATGCTGGTGCATCTGGATCATGACGCCGTACAGCGCCACCCCCACGAACAGCGCGATCACGTCATGTCCCTGGCGGACTTCCGGGGACGGTCTGAACCCTTGCGCGAAACCAGCGGCAAGATGGGTTGCGCCATAAGCCAAAAGCCCGCCAAACAGAATGATGCTTGCCTGGTCGCCATTGGCCATCAGGTGACCGGTTGCCCACAACACTACCGCCATGGCCAATGGCAAGCGCAGGAACTGGCGCACCTTGCCACGAAACAGAAACACGCCAATCAGCAGGAATGCGACTAAGCTCAAACCAAGATTGGCCTGGAAACCCCAGACGGGCGGGTCATAGACCTGAACCCGGTCTGCCATCTGCCAGCCAAGCACAATAAACACCAGCGACACGATCGAGCCCACGGCAAACAACATGCCGTAGGCTTTGCCGAGCCTGTCTTTCAGACGGGCCTTGAGGGGCGGAAATGCCGGAATGAGATGAATGACAGCAAACAGCACAACAGCGAAAAACAGCAACATGGGAAACCGATCAATCCGGGGTGAACATTGTCAATATGCCGAGAGATACAGGAATGCGCCTGCTGCGCCAATGGACGCTTGGTCACACTGCGGCCAGGGGTTCAACTGACCCCGCGCCGCACCAAGCCACCTATACGCGGACTGCTGAACACCGCAGCTGTTGATCAGTAAAACGGCGACACGCTGAACAGCGTCTGATGCAGGCTGATCACCACTGCGAACAACACAACACCGGCGACAA
>JABDRA010000342.1 GCA_013041995.1 Anderseniella sp.
GTGCTGTATCCGAACCGGCAGCAACCAGCTTGACCGAGCCTGCGAAACACCAGCAACTGCAACCGGCCACTGCCAGGATCGAATTGCCCACATCCGGCAGGTCGATTGAAATCCCGGCAACAAGTGCGCGCCGGGACCGGATCGCAACAGATCCGATCACAACCGCATCGATTGGGCCTGCTGACAACTCCGATCCGCTGTTGTCGCAAGCTCCCGGTAGCGTGGAAAACCCTGTTTCTGCTGTTGTGGGAACAAGCTTGTCTGAGCAGATCGGCACGGCCGAACTTCGCCAGGCAGCCATCGGCGGCAACGCCAGCGCCCAGTTCATTATCGCCAGCAGATACCTTGAAGGCAGAAAAGTCGGCCGTGACCATGACAAGGCCGCCCAATGGTACATTCGCGCAGCCGAAGGTGGTCTGGCTGCCGCGCAATATCGCATCGGCACCTTGTATGAGCGTGGCAGCGGCGTTACTCAGGATCGTTTCCAGGCAATGAGCTGGTATGCCAAAGCTGCCAACCAGGGAAACATCAAGGCCATGCACAATCTGGCCGTGATGTCTGCCGATACAGCAAACGGCAAGCCCGACCTGGCACGTGCCGCCAAATGGTTCGGTGCAGCCGCACAACACGGTTTGCCTGACAGTCAGTATAATCTTGCCGTCCTGAACGAACGGGGGCTGGGGATACCGAAAAACCTGCAGGAAGCCTACAAATGGTATTCGATTGCTGCCAGAAGCGGTGACCGCGACGCGGTGAAGAAAGCAAAAGAAATGAATGCAGCTGTGGACAAGACCGCACTTGCCGCAATTGACCAGTCGATCGCGTCATGGAAGCCGACCTCCCCACAACGCGAGGCCAATATGGTTTCCATCACCGAGCAGACATGGGGCATTGCCAAAAACAGCACCCAGGCTTCCGCAAAAGCGCCCACCGGGCAACCTGCCGGCCAGCCGCTTAACGCAAAAGACCGGATCAAGCGGGTTCAGGAACTTCTGACCAAAAAAGGCTTTGAGGTTGGAACCGCTGACGGCGAAATGAGCTCCGGCACGGCAAATGCCATCAGGCTGTATCAGCTGCGCCATGGCCTGCCGGTCAACGGGATTGTGTCAACGCAGTTGCTGGAGCATTTGCAAAACGGCCTGATCTAGGGTCAGGCCCCTAGATCAGGTTTACGGGTTCATTTGAACTCATATTACTTTAGAGGCAACGTCATTTGGTCACGACGAGGCGATAGCCGCAGTCACAGGCATCAAGCTCCAGCAGTCTGGAATTACGTTGCGCCCATGCGCCGCTTTCCAGGTCCTGCTCCAACCGGCTCAATGCCTCGGACACATCGCCCACCTTCCAGAAAGACGACATGGCAGCGCGAATTCGGGGGTCGAGGTATGCCGCCGGTCGCCGCCAGTAAGCGCTCAGGAACCCGTCGGTACAATCATGCGGAATCGGGACAGGAGAAATCTCTACCGGCCCCAGCCACCGCTCATAATCCGTTATCCTTAGCATTTGCGCTTCGTCCAGAGCTACGAGTTCCGGAAAGTAATCCAGAAGCCAGAACGCGCGAAACGCAGGATCGTATGTGAGGACAATTACAGGTCCGCGCGTCACACGACGCATCTCATTGAGGCCCTTTTGCTTGTCGGTCCAATGATGCACTGTCAGGATCGCCATCGATGCATCAAAGGAATTGTCGTCGAAGGGCAGGCTCTCGGCGTATCCTTGAACAACCGGCGCAGCCGACGGGCCGCGCTGACGGATCATTTCGGTGGAGGGTTCGATGGCCGTGACCGTTCTGTCTGCCGGCTCATACGATCCTGTTCCCGCGCCGACATTCAAAACGGTTTCGGCTGATCCCAAGGCATTTGAGATCAGTGTTTCAATCCGGGTGTCAGGTTTTCTGAGATCAGAATAATTAACACCGATCGTATCGTAAGACGTGCGCATCGTGCCTCGTAACATATTGCGACCGTTTTGTCAGAGGAGGTGCGCTTTGCCCCGCGTTGCTGTCATCTGTCGGGAGTACAGCGACGGGCAAGATGGAGCCCTTAGGCGGATACTTACCTCAACCTGTTCATCGACCAAATTGGTTCAAACGCCTAATGAATGTCTGTTTGGGGATTTCCAGGCAGCCAATCTTTAGGCCTCCACCAATTTTACCCAGCCGGGCGCTCGCTGTGATTGTCGGCTGTCCCGAACAATAATTGCTGCGAGACAGGCAGACAGTATGGCGGCAAAGAAACACCAAATGGAAATGAAGGCATAGGCGAAGAAGCCGTATGTCACCACCATAGATGCCGCAACCAGTACACCGAAAACCTGTATCCGGCGGTCTGTCGACAGTAACAGTGCGCTGACCACGATCGCGGCGTAGAACAATCGCAATGCGGTGCGGCTGACGAAGCCGTCATAGATAAGCGTTGTCCTATATTCCAAAGACTGGTTAACGAGTTCTATGGCCAGCCAGTCGCCGATCAGGAAGGAAGGTAGGAAAATCGACAGGCCATAGACAAATCCGATAGCGGCCAACGTAGCCACCACGCGCTTGCGCACGAAGTTTGTTTCGATCATCCAGACCGAGAGCGGCACCCACGCCAGCCAGAAGAAGTGCGAAAAGAAGAGAAACCCGCGAGAAGCGATGCTGACCATTGCCTCGTTGCCACCTTGGATTCCGAGCCATACGAAACCCTCAAATCCCTGCTGTATGCCAAAGGCGAGCGGAACCGCCGCGAACGGCAGCCATGCCCGTTCGAGCGGCGCGACCTCGCAATCGCATAGATTCCCGCAGGCACGGGCGCGCCAAAAAGCGTAAAACTGACAGTGGCGGAAAAGCACATCACTTTCTCCTTCCAAATGCGCTAACGCGCACGGGTCCCACCTTTGATTGTGCTTGATTTCCCATCCAGCGCATTGTGCTAAGTCAACGGTTGGCAGGCGGACTGCCGGTTGTATTCTGCATCGACCAGTCACCCAGAGGCTCACTTGCTTGGTTGCCCCGGTCCGTGAAATAGATGTTCCGATTCTATCCAGAACTGCCGTTCAGAATGGCCGATTTCAATAACTGTTCCGGGCCGGCACCGGATATACGCTTTGCTATTTTGGGCGGCAGCTAAGTCCGCACCTGTGCCGCGCCAAAGCGTTTTTCAAACTCGCTGTGCAATTGCTGAGTACTCCGACTATATGTGCTACCATCTCATTGTTTTTACCGCACCGGCCGCAAGAGACCATGAAACTGTCTGAAGCCATAACCAAGATTCCCGGCCCGGCCCTGTGGCTCGGCATCGCCGGCCTGCTGCCGTTCTGGCTGCCGTTTCTGCTCCTGGGCACGGAGACCGAACAAGGCACCGCTTCGCGTGCCCTGCTGATCCAGATGGGGTATGGTGCTGTGATCCTGTCATTCCTTGGCGGCATACGCTGGGGGGCGGCCCTGAAACTGCCGCCCGGCCCGTTGCAGGCCACCCTGTTTGTGCTGTCTGTCCTGCCGTCCCTGGCGGGATTCGTGGCTTTGCTGCTGCCTGCTACCGTTGGCCTGATCTTGCTGATCGGCGGCTTCCTGCTGCAGGGTGTCTGGGATGTGCAGTCTTCGCAGCGCGGCGAGCTGCCGCCATGGTATGCAACCCTGCGGGCCATTCTCACGACAGGCGCCGTATTGGCCTTGATAGCGGCGGTTGTCGTGCGTGCTGTCGCTACCGGCTAGGGTCAAGGACCCTAAAGCACAGCGCGGCCCGGCAGCGCATGCAACGCGGTTTTGCCGATCATGATTACCCGGAATGCCTCGCCGGACAGCAGCGGACGAAACGCCTCATGGCGCACATCCAGACCACCTGTATAGGCACCGAATGCGGGCAGGATGATCCGCGCCGGCGAGATGACAAAGCATTTTGTCCGCACCCTGCGTCCACGCCGCCTGATGGCGGCGGCCGGATGCAGATGACCGGCAATCTCGTTCACTGCGCCGGCGCCGGGTTCATGGCGAAGGGTAATATCCCCCAAGGCAATCTCCACGGATCGGGAGCCTGGCAAATGCGCAGGCAGACTGGGATCATGATTGCCGGACAACCAGATGAAATCTGTTTCGGCTGCCAGTGTTTCCAGTAGCGCGCGATCGCCTTGTGCCATGCGGTCAGGACCCTGCGCATCATGAAAGCTGTCACCCAGCAGCATGACCCTGGCAGGTGCCCATCTGGCAATCGCAGCCTGTAGCGAGAGCAATCCTGCACGGGTGTCGTAGGGCGGCAACAACTGGCCCAGATGAGCGCGCGATGAGCCTTTTTCCAGATGCAGGTCGGCAATCAGCAGCGTGTCATAGTCCGGCACATAAAGGGCACCCGACAGGCATGGAATGAATTCTAGGTCACCGAGCCGTACATGCATGGGGTCAGACGAGCCGCATGGCTTCGTCAACAAGGTCGTCGGCGGCTTCGGCAAGCAGAGCGTCATGGGCTTCGCCATAAACCGGTTCGCGTCCGATCTCAAGCATCACCGGCACCGCCAGGGGAGAAACCTGCTCCAGCGCCTTGTGGATAATGTTGCCTTTGATGCGGGCCAGCATCATTGCCAGCCTTTTGGCATCGATCAGGCCGGACGCCGCATCATCCCATGCCGCCTTCAGCAGCCAGTGATCGGGTTGATGGGTACGCAGCACGTCGTAAATCAGGTCTGCGGACACAGTCATCTGCCGGCCCGACTTTTCCTGGCCCGGCCAGCGCCGCTCGATCAGGCCGGCAATAATGGCGCAAGTACGGAAGGTGCGCTTCATCAGCATGGATTCCGCCAGCCAGGCATCCAGGTCATCGCCGAGCATGTCCTGGTCGAACAACTGGGCCAGGGACAATCTGCCGGTCTCGATGGCCAGCGATACATCACGCACGCACCAAACCGACAAGGCATAGTCATTGCACACGAAACCCAAAGGCTGCATGCCGGCGCGCTCCAGCCGTCTGGTCAGCAACATGCCGAGGGTCTGGTGCGCCAGCCTGCCGTCAAACGGATAACACACCAGGTAGTGCTTGTTGGCCTTCGGGAAGGTTTCGACCAGCATCTGGTGGGCTTGCGGCAATACCGACTTCCACTGCTGCACCTTCAGCCAGTCGCGCACCTGCTCCGGCAGATACTGCCAGCTGACAGGCTCGGCCAGCATGGCGCGCACCCGGCCTGCCAGATAGGTCGACAGCGGAAACTTTCCGCCCTGATAGGACGGTATCATCGGCTCTGTCGCATCGGCCCGGCTGACCAAAGCGTTAAGTTCCTCTATCGCTTCCAGGCGCAGTATCTGCCCGGCAAACAGGAAGGTGTCGCCAATGCGCAATTGTTCCACGAACCATTCTTCCACTTCGCCGAGCACCTTGCCGCCCCACTTGTTCAGCGGTTTGCCCGCAGAAGAGCGCCGTTTGCCGGCCAGCTTGACCTTCAACATCTCGGCTTCGACGATTGTGCCTGCGTTCATGCGATAGCTTTGCGCAAGCCGGGGATGGGTCAGTCGCATGCGCCCGTCCGGCATCTGCTTCAGCCGGGCAAAACGCTCATAGGTTTTCAGCGCATAGCCGCCGGTCGCCACGAAATCCACTGCCTGACCGAAGTCCTCGCGGGTCAGGTTCCGGTACGGCCATGCCGAGATGATTTCAGCATAAAGCTCATCCGGGTCAAAAGGTGCGGCCACTGCGGACCCCATGATGTGCTGTGCCAGTACATCGCGTTTCAGTTCCGCAGGACCTTCGCCATCCTGCGCACCTTCAAATGCAGCAACCCGTGCTGCCTCGCATTCCAGCACTTCAAACCGGTTCGACGGCACCAGCAAAGCGCGCGAGGGTTCTTCATAGCGGTGGTTGGCGCGTCCGATGCGCTGCAGGATCCGGCTAGAGCCCTTGGGCGCGCCCACATTGATGACGAGATCCACATCGCCCCAGTCAATGCCAAGGTCGAGCGTGGACGTACACACCACGGCCCGAAGGGAGCCGGCCGCCATGGCGGCTTCCACCTTGCGGCGCTGCGAAACATCCAGCGAGCCATGATGCAAGGCAATCGGCAATGCATCCTCGTTCAAGGTCCACAGCTCATGGAAAATGCGTTCAGCCTGTGATCTGGTGTTGGTGAACACCAGCGCCATGCCGGCAGACTTGACCGCCTCATAAATATCGGGAAGTGCATAGGCGCTGGTGTGGCCCGACCACGGCATCCGGACCTCACCATCACAGCGCATGATTGAGATATCCGGTTCTGCCCCACCGGGTGCGCACACAAAGGCCGCCATGTGCTCGACGCCTGCTTCATCGCGGTCCTGCGGCATCAGCCAGGCCCGCAGCGTGTCGGGACTTGCCACCGTGGCAGATAATCCAATCCGCTTCAGGCCGGGAGCAAAACGATGCAGCCGCGCCAGCGCCAGTGCCAGCAGGCAACCACGCTTGGTCGGTACCATGGAATGAAGTTCATCCAGAATGACCACGCGCAGATTGGCGAAATAGTGCTCAGCACCGTCCTGGGTGATCAGCAGGGACACCTGTTCCGGAGTGGTGATGAGAATATCCGGTGGATTGGTCTTCTGGCGCTGGCGCTTGTGGGACGGCGTATCGCCGGTGCGCACCTCGATGCGGATGTCCAGCCCCATGTCCCTTATCGGCGTTTCGAGGTTGCGGGTAATGTCGACGGCCAGTGCCTTGAGCGGTGACACGTAAAGCGTATGCAGGCCCTTGCCGGCAGCCCCTTGCGCCAGTTCTATCAGTGACGGCAGAAATCCCGCCAGCGTCTTGCCGCCGCCGGTCGGCGCAATCAGCAGCGCCGAGTGTCCCGCAGACACGGTTTCCAGCATGTCCAGCTGGTGGCTGCGCGGTTGCCAGCCACGGGCAGCAAACCAGTCTGCAAATTGCCCAGGCAAGCTGGCTGGTGTTGATGACCTATGTGAGACGCCGGTGTCCATGTGTCAGTAGTATACGAGGTTTGACGGCAATGCAGTTGACAATCACGCAGCCACAAATGCCAATGCGCCTATGACGCCGATCACACATAAGTCAGTTATCACGATGGCGGTGCCGATCATGCTGGCCAACGTATCACAGCCCTTGCTGGGCGTGGTGGATACGGCTGTTATCGGACAGTTGCCGGACCCGTTTTACATCGGCGCAATTGCCATTGGCGCACTGATTTTCTCGCTGGTTTACTGGGGATTCGGCTTCCTGCGCATGGGCACATCGGGAATCGCTGCCCAGGCCTATGGCGCTGGTGACGGCAAGGAACTTGCTGCCGTGCTTTACCGTGCCCTGCTGCTGGCGGCCGGTATAGGTGTTGTCCTGCTGCTGCTCGCGCCGCTGATTTCAGAGCTGTCGTTCTGGCTGATCGCAGCCTCTCCTGACATTGAGCGCGAGGCAAAAATCTATTTCGACATCCGCATCTGGTCGGCGCCGTTTTCGCTGGCCAATTATGCCATTCTCGGCTGGCTCATCGGCATCGGGCAGATGCGCTGGGCGTTCGTGGTACAGATCTATCTCAACGTGGCCAACATGGCACTCGATGCACTGTTTGTGCTGCATCTGGACATGGCCACTGCGGGGATCGGTTACGGCACGCTGATTGCGGAGGTGTCTTCCGCCTTTGTCGGCCTGGCCGTGGTCTGGATGTTCCTGCGCCGTGACGGCGAGCGGCCGTCGCGGGCCAGAATACTGGACCGTGACAAGGTCAGGCGCATGGTGTTGGTCAATGGTGACATCATGCTGCGAACTTTATGTCTTACGTTCGGGTTTTCGTGGTTTGCAGCACAAGGTGCGAAAATCAGTGACGTGGCGATATCGGCCAACGCCATCCTGATGCAGTTGTTCTTCATGGGCAGCTACATGATCGACGGTTTCGCCACGGTCAGTGAAGCCCTGGTCGGCCAGTCGGTGGGCGCCAGATCGCGCCAGCGTTACAACACCGCAGTTCGCATTTCCTCGCAATGGGCGATGGTCACCGGTGCCGTCTTGTCGCTTGCCATCCTGCTTGCCGGGCCGTGGGCAATCGATATCATGTCGGTCAACCCGGACATCCGGTCCTATGCCCGCACCTTCTTATGGTGGGCCGCACTGACTCCCATACTGGGAGCAGCGTGTTTCCAGCTGGACGGCATCTTCATCGGCGCAACGCGGACCCGCGACATGCGCAACATGATGATCGTTTCGCTGGCTGTGTATCTGGCAGCGGGCTACACGCTGATGCCGGTGTTCGGCAATCACGGATTGTGGTTTGCCCTGTCGCTGTTCTTCATCGTGCGCGGATTTACCCTGTATGCCCGGATGCCGGCACTGGCGCGTGATGCATTTGCCTGAACCAACAGCCTAAGTGTAGCGTTTTGAGTATCATGACCCTGGATCCCGCAACATGGCTGTACCCGACACCGAAGGGCTTGTATTGCGAGCCGGGAGATTTTTACATCGATCCGGCGCGGCCGGTCGAGCGGGCGGTGATCACCCATGGCCATGCCGATCATGCCAGGCCCGGCAACACATCAGTGATGGCGACACAGCACACACTCGATATCATGCAGGTCCGCTACGGCGAGCGGGCCGGTGAAACCCTGCAAGCAATCGGTTATGGCGACAGCGTATCCATCAACGGGGTTGACGTGGGCATGGC
>JABDRA010000345.1 GCA_013041995.1 Anderseniella sp.
TCTTTCACCGCATCGAGATACAACCGCCTTGAGGGGAACAGCGAATGGCGCGTGATGAAGCGCATGTGCGCGTCCTTCAACTCGACCAGATTCCCGGTAAGTTTGTGTTCCTCGCGCACCTTGCCGAGCCAGTGAGTAGCCAGGTTCAGGCCCTCGGGCCGCTCCTCGGCATTCTCGATATAGGTGACCAGCGGAAACCGCTTCAGACGCTTGTCCGGCCGCGGTACGGCCGAGATCAGACTCCTGGTGTAGTCATGAGTCGGCTTCGACATGATTTGCTGTGTCGTACCGGTTTCAACCACCCGGCCACGATACATCACGGCCACCCGGTCCGCCGTTTCGGAAATCACCCCCATATCGTGGGTGATCAGGATCATGCCGACCTGGCGGTCGCGGCACAGGGCTTTCATAAGATCGAGAATCTGCGCCTGTACCGACACGTCAAGCGCCGTCGTCGGTTCATCGGCAATGATAAGTTCCGGATCGGCACACAGCGCCAGTGCAATCACCACACGCTGGCGCATGCCGCCGGAGAACTGGTGCGGATATTGCGCGATGCGTACGGCAGGGTCGGGAATCCCGACCTGGTCGAGCAGGTCAACCGCACGGGCGCGGGCTTCGGATTCAGCCAGGTGGAGATGGCGCTGAATGGTGTCGACAAGCTGGCGCTCGATGGTCTGCAGCGGATCCAGCGAAGTCAGCGGGTCCTGGAAGATCATGCCGATGCGGGCACCGCGTATCTTGCGCTGGGCCGCGTCATCGAGATGATCGATACGATCTCCCTTCAGCAGGATGGTGCCTTCGGTCATCTCACCCGGTGGCTCCAGCAGGCCGATCACCGCATTGCCGATGGTTGACTTGCCGGCACCGGACTCACCCACCACACCAAGGATTTCGCCGGGCTCGACCGACAGGTCCAGCCGTTCCACGGCAACAACGTGACCGCGGCGGCTGGGAAACTCCACCCTCATGCCTTCAATGGTAAGCAGGCTGTTATGTTCCACGTCGGCTTTCATCTGAGTTTGGGGTTCAATGCGTCACGCAGCCAGTCGCCCAGCAGGTTGATGGCCAGCACCAGCAGCACCAGGGCAATGCCGGGGAAGATGGTGATCCACCATTCGCCGGAAAACAGGTAATCGTTACCGATGCGGATGAGGGTGCCAAGCGACGGCGTTGTCGGCGGCACACCGACACCGAGGAACGACAATGTCGCTTCGGTGATCACGGCAATGGCCAGGTGAATGGTGGCGATCACCAGAACCGGTCCCATGACGTTGGGCAGAATATGCCGCCACAAAATGATCAGCGGGCCTATGCCGATGACCCTGGCTGCCTGAACATATTCCTTGTTCTTCTCAACCAGTGTGGAGCCGCGAACCGTGCGTGCATATTGCACCCACCCGGAAATCCCGATAGCGAAGATCAGCACGTAGAACACCAGGTCCTGGTGCATTTCGCGCGGCAGCACACCGCGTGCCACACCGTCGATCAGCAAGGCAATCAATATGGCCGGGAACGACAACTGGATATCGGCGACCCGCATGATGAATGCATCCAGCCGGCCACCCACATAGCCGGAAATCAGGCCCAGCGAGATGCCTAGGATCATTGAAAAGATCACGGAAGCAAATCCGACGAACAGTGAGATTCTGGCACCAAATATGATGGTCGAGAAAATGTCACGGCCCTGGTCATCGGTGCCAAGCCAGAAGCGCGGATCGCTGCCTTCCATCCAGGCTGGTGGCAGGCTGGCATCCATGATCGAGATCGTGGCCAGATCGAAGGGATTATGCGGCGCAATCCAGTTGGCAAAAATCGCAGACACGAAAAACAGGATCGTCACGATGGTGGAGACGATCGTCACCGGCGAGCGGACGAAGCTGTACCACAGATCACTGTCGGCCGCGCGGGCGAGCCAGTTCTTCTGTGTAGTTTGTGCCGTTGCATCAGCCATTGCCGCCGCCTTTTCCTCAGTGTCCGCCGGCGCTGTCAACGCGCAGGCGAGGGTCAACAACAACGTAGAGCATGTCGACAATCAGATTGATCACAACGAAGAAAAACGCGATCAGCACCAGATAGGCGGCCATGATGGGAATGTCCACATTGCCGACTGCCTGAATGAACAGCAGGCCCATGCCAGGCCACTGGAACACACTTTCGGTAATGATGGCGAAGGCAATGATCGAGCCCAGTTGCAGGCCGGTGATGGTGATCACCGGCACCATGGTGTTTTTCAGGGCCACGACGAAATTCACATAGCGCTCCGCCAGCCCGCGGGCCCGGGCAAACTTCACGAAGTCGGTGCGCAGGACTTCCATCATCTCAGATCGCACCAGCCGCATGATCAGCGTCATCTGGAAAAGCGCAAGTGTAATGGACGGCATGATCAGCGACTTCAGACCGGACTCCGTCAGCAATCCGGTCGACCACCAGCCGAGCTGAACCACATCACCGCGCCCGAATGTGGGCAGCCATCGCAACACCACGCCGAACAGCAGGATCAGCAATATACCGATCAGGAATGTCGGCAGCGATATGCCGATCAGCGACAGCGTCATGAAGGAATGCGACAGCCAGCTGTTTCGTCGGATCGCCGTATAGACGCCCATGGGGATGCCGATGGCCATGGCCAGAAATGCCGACACGATCGACAGCTCAAGCGTTGCCGGCAGGCGTTCCGCGATCAGGTCGGACACCGGCCTGCGGTGCTGGTATGAAAAGCCAAAATTGCCCTGCGCAGCGTTGGCGACAAAGCGGCCGAACTGAACGAAGAAACTGTCGTTCAGGCCAAGCCGCTCCTTCAGTTCTACGCGCTCTTCAAGGGTTGTGTCCTGACCGACCATATTGTTGATCGGATCACCTACATAGCGAAACAGCGAAAAAGCGATCAGCGCCACAGTCAGCATGACCAGGATTGACTGCACGAGCCGTTTTGCGATGAAGGTAAGCATCAGGTCCAATCACATTGAGAAAGATGTGAGGACCGGACCATCTGTCAGATGAACTGATGGATGGTCCGGCCGGGATTGCCGGTCGTTAAGTGGTTACTTCTTGACCACTGCGTAGCGCAGATCGAACTGGTTGTCGGGACGCTGCACCACCTCAACCTTGTCCGACACACCCCATGACAAGGGCTGCTGGTGCAGCGGGATGTGGCCAACCTCGTCCTGATGGATCTTGAACACTTCATCGATCATGGCCTGGCGCTTTGTCTGATCGGTTTCAGACTGAATCTTGGCGGTCAGTTCATTGATCTTCGGATTGCAGTATCCGCCGAGATTGAACGATCCGATCTTGTCTTCACCATCGCGGCAGGCGATGAGCGACGAGATCACATTGTGGCTGTCGAAGGTCGACGGTGTCCATCCGAGCAGGAAGAAACTGGTGTCGTAACCGTTCTGGGCCAGTACCTTGCCGAAATACTTCGACTTGGTCTGGGCCAAAAGGTTCACCTTGACGTTGATCCTCGCCAGCATCGCAGCGGATGCCTGGCAGATCTGCTCGTCATTGACATAGCGATCATTCGGGCAGTCCATGGTGACTTCAAACCCGTCGGCATAACCTGCCTCTTCCATCAGCTTCTTGGCAGCTTCGACATCGTATGGCAGACGCGGGTTCATGGCTTCGCTGTAGCCGTTGATCTGCGGGGCAACCATCAGGCCGGCCGGGGTTGATGCACCGCGCATCACCTTGTCCTTGATGGCATCAACATTGATCGCCTGGTAGAACGCCTTGCGCACGCGCACATCCTTGAACGGGTTCTTGCCCTTGACGTTCGACGCGGTCAGTTCATCGCGGAACTGGTCAAATCCAAGGAAAATGGTCCGCGCTTCAGGACCGGCCAGCGGCTTCACACCTTCAGCACTTTCAAGCCGCTTCCAGTCCTGCACCGGCATTGGATAGGCAAGGTCGACATTGCCGGAAATCAGCGCTGCGACCCGGGTTGCATCCTGTGCAATCGGGGTAAAGATCGCCTCGGTGACATTGGACTTCATGTCCTTGTCCCAATAGTCGGGATTGCGCGTCAGCTCGGTTTTCACGCCGGTCTGGCGCGATTTTACAATGAACGGCCCGGTGCCGTTGGCGTTCAGATTGGCATGATTGCCTTCATCGCCACCCTTCACATTGGTCGCTTCGGTGGACTTGTTCTCCTCAGCCCACTGCTTGTCCATGATGTAGAAGATTTCGAACTGGTTCGGCAGGATCGGATTTGGCGTCGGGGTGATGATATCAACCGTCAGGTCATCAACCACCTTGGCTTCCTTGATCAGGGACGCCACCACTTTCATGTCGGAGCCTTCGGTGTTCAGCCGGTTGACCGAGAACACCACGTCTTCGGCGGTAAAGTCATTGCCGTTGTGGAACTTCACACCGGGGCGCAGCTTGAAGCGCCACACGGTCGGTTCGACGTTTTCCCAGCTTTCCGCCAGCGCGCCAACCAGTTCCATCTTGTCATTGCGCTTGACCAGGCCTTCGTAAATATTGCCCTGGAAGCCGAGCGTAAACGTTTCAAAAAGCCCGTGCGGGTCAAGCGTCTGGGCATCGCCCTGGAATGCCCACCGGAAAGTCTCGGCATTTGCTGCCGATGCTCCGGCCAGGACCGTTGTGCCCACCAGCAATGCTTTAAGTGTTTTACCTAACATCGTTTTTTCTACTCCCTGTTGCTTACCAAAACTCTTGTTGAACGCAGCTAACCCCAAAACCGGGCAATCTGCAAATCCCCGCTGCGCGATTTGCCTACTTGCTCAGGATGCCGTCAGCTCATCCTTGAAAACTTGCCCGTCGCGCATCACCAGCGGGATATGCGCGCCATCACCCTCCAGCACGCCGATATCATCCAGCGGATTGCCGTCCACCACGATGAGGTCTGCCTTGAAGCCCGCCTTCAATTGCCCCAGTTCGGAGTCCTGCCTGAGTATCTCCGCATTGGTCATGGTGGCAGACCTGATGGCGCCGTGATTGCCCATCACCGATGCCTTCAGTGAGAACTCGTCGGACTGGTATTTGTGCAGAGGTCCGAGAAGGTCGCTGCCGTGACCGATTTTCACGCCAGCGTTCATGCTGATCTCAACGGCGCGCATGCCGGCATCAACGATTTCACCCAGTTTCTGCATGGACACTTCCGGCATGCCGAAATCGGCGCCGTGCTTGTTCATGGCGAAGTAGGTAATGCTGGTTGGCACGTGATAGACGCCGCGTTCCGCCATCAGGTTTGCCGCTTCTTCATCGATAAGGTTGCCGTGCTCGACGCAGCGCACGCCGCACTCGACCACCCGCTTGATGGCGTGCGGGGTATAGGCATGCGCGGTTGCGTAGGTATGCCAGGCATCGCACTCCTCGACGATGGCGCGCATTTCATCCACCGAGTACTGGGTGTTCTGGATCGGATCGGTGGGCGATGCCACGCCGCCGCCTGCCATGATCTTGAGCTGGTGGGCCCCTTTACGCAATTCATCGCGCGCAGCGCGGCGGCATTCGTCGACACCGTCTGCGATGCGGCCGAGCTGCTGGGCGGAGACCTGACAGGCGCAGGTGATGATGGTGGAGACTTCCGTGGGGCTGCGAAAATCGCAATGACCGCCGGTCTGCGAAAGGGCCAGGCCCGACACGAACAGGCGCGGGCCGACAATGAGATTGTGATCGACAGCGTCGGCCATGCCGCGATCAGCACCGGCTGCATCGCGCACCGTGGTAAAGCCGCGCATCAGCATGGCCTTCATGATCTGGGAAGCGCTGGCGATAAGATAAGTGACCGGCACATCATTGAGACGGCCGAGATTAAGCATGGTCGCCTTCACATGGACGTGGGCATCGATCAGCCCCGGCATCAGTGTCTTGCCCTTCAGATCGATTTCCTGCGCGCCCGACGGCGCGGTCAGCGGCTTGTCGGATATCTCCTTGATGCGGTCGTCTTCGACCAGCACATCAAAGCCTTCACGCGCCTCATCAACAGTACCGTCAACTAGCGTGGCGTTGCGAAAAAGGATACTGCCCATCAGCCCCGGCTCCCTTTAGAGCGAATTGTTGTCAGATTGGGTCATTTGACCGCGGCGATTTTGGTCGCTGGCTAGGCGGATTGCACGCCTTGGTGTTGCCCCACCACAAGTGCGATCTAACGACGCCAGAGGGCAAAATCGCCCGGCCCTTTCACCGGCGATTATAGCACCTTGGTTTCTGTCGGGGTGGGGAAAATCGGCCCATCGGCTTCGTTGTGCCGCTTGCCCGATGCACCACATCGCGCTGCGCAACCCGCCTAGCCGAGTGAACCGATTTTCCGCCATCAAATGATCCAATCTAACAACAATTCGCTCTAATCAGCTGCCTGTCGGCATGGCCGTTTCTGCCAATTTTGCCCAGTAGGAGCAGCCGATCGGAATAATCTCGTCGTTGAAGTCGTATTCGGGATGATGCAGCCCGGCGCTGTCGCCCTGGCCGACAAAGATGAAGGCACCGGGGCGTGCTTCCAGCATGAAGGAAAAATCCTCGCCGCCCATCACAGGCGGCGTATTCTCGTCCACATTGCCGGCGCCAACCACCTGGCGCGCTACGGACGCTGCAAAAGCGGTTTCTTCGGGATGGTTCACGGTCACCGGGTAATTGCGCGCATAGGTGAAGTTGACCTTGGCTTCAAACGCTGCGCCGATATTCTCGCATACCGCCTTCATGCGGGCTTCGGCCAGGTCACGAACCTCGGGCTTCAGGGTGCGCACGGTGCCGCTCATGCGGGCCGTCTGCGGGATCACATTGTCGGCATCGCCGAGATGGATCTGGGTGGTCGAGATCACCATGCTTTCGATCGGATCGGTGTTGCGCGACACGATGGTCTGGAAGCCATTGACGATCTGGGCCACCACGATGGCCGGATCAATGCACCCATTGGGGCGCGCTGCGTGGCCACCTTTGCCTTCGATCTCGACAGAGAAGAAGTCTGCCGATGCCATCAGGCCGCCGGGGCGAATGGCAAACTGGCCCACCGGCAGATCCGGCATGTTGTGCATGCCGAACACCTGCTGGATGTTGAAACGATCCATCATGCCTTCATCGACCATTTCGCGGCCACCGCCGCCGCCTTCTTCTGCCGGCTGGAAAATAACAATTGCCGTGCCGTCGAAATTGCGGGTTTCGGACAGATACTTGGCCGCGCCCAGCAACATGGATGTATGCCCGTCATGACCGCAGGCATGCATGGCACCTTCGATGGTGGACTTGTGGTCCAGGTCGCGGATTTCCTGTATCGGCAGCGCATCCATGTCGGCACGCAGCGCAAGCGCACCCGTCGTGTTCCCACGCCGCAGCGTGGCCACCACGCCACTGCCGCCAACACCACGCGTCACCTCCAACCCAGCCGCCTCCAGCAAGGTCGCGATCTGGTCGGCGGTGCGGTGCAGGTC
>JABDRA010000347.1 GCA_013041995.1 Anderseniella sp.
TCCATGATTAGCTCCCCCCCTGTTCGGCTGACCCGGCAGCCTCCGGCGGACCTACAATCTTGGCGATACGCACGCTGGACACGCGATGTCCTTCCATGGCCAGAACCGTCGCGGCAAAACCATCTACCAGCACCGTGTCGTTGGCATACGGCAGACGGTCGAGGTGCCGGAATACAACGCCGCCGATGGTCGTCATACGCGGATCCTCGATTCCGAAATTGGTCAGGTCATTGAAGTCCGTCAGCTTCATGTCGCCTGGCACTTCATAGACATTCTCATCGTGTTCCTGATAGTAGCCCTGGCTTGAAATGTTCTCGGAAATTTCACCGAAGATGAACTTGATGATGTCGCGCATCGTGATCAGCCCTTCGACACCGCCGAATTCATTCAGCACAATGGCGGCCCGGGCATTGTTGGCCTGGAAGAAATCGAACATCTCGTCGACATTCTTGGTTGGTGGCACAACCACCGGTGCATGCATGATCTCGTCGGGAAGTATCGCTTTGAAGTCGGCACCGTCCATGGTCAGTTTCAGCACATCTTCGGCATGCAGAAACCCAAGAAAGTTGTCTGCTCGTCCGCGGCAAACTGGAACCCGGGGGTGCTGAAATGCCTTGAATTGCTCAACCATCTCGGGCATCGGTGTGTCAACATCCAGGAAATCAATCCGCGTTCTCGGTGTCATGATCTCGACGATTTCCGTCTCACCGGCTTCCAGAAGATTGTCGATCAACACCCGCTCGGTAGCATCAAGCACGCCTTCGTCGGCGACATCTTCCAAAACAGCGCGGAACTCATCGATCCGCAGGATGTTTTCCGGGGCCCGCTCGTCGCCGACGATCCACGTCGTAATGCCGCCCGCGACCAGTCGGATGAAACGTCGGAGCGGCGTAATGAGGCGGCTCCACAGGGTTAAAGGTGTGGCAACAAGATTGGTGCTGATGCGAATGGGATTGTTCACCGCAATCGTCTTTGGGGTGACTTCACCGAACAACAACAACAGCGGGAACATCACGACGATGTTGATCCAACCTGCCCGCTCCGGGCCGTAAAGTGCAAACAGGATCCCGGCCATGTTGATTGTAGCCGCAATATTGACCAGCTCGTTGCCGCACAAGACCGAGATGATCAGGCGCCGGGGCTCATCGAGCAATGCGTGCAGTGCTTCCGACTTCGGATGGCGCTCGCGACGCAGCTTCTGCAGATCCAGCCGTGACAAGGAAAACAGCGCGGTCTCGGAACCTGAAAAAAACGCCGAACATCCGAACAGGAACACCTGCAGTGTCATGCGCGCTATCATGTCCGGCTCGAGCAAGCGCGCCATATCCACCGAAAAAAATCCGGCGAATTGGTCCCAGTATGCAGCAGCTTTGAAAAGGATTTCTTGCATACTTGTTCACACGCCAACGATAAGTCACCCATGCTCGCTGCCGATTGTAATCCGGTATGAGTTCCCGAAAACAAACTGGCAGAAACAATGGTGCAACATTTTTATCCGCTGCCAACTGTAGTGAATCGGGTGAGCAGCACGTTGATATAGGTCAAGAGAGCAACGCCTTATTGCATGACCAGCCGGCGGCATAAGATACATCGCGGATTACGCATCAACTTTAATTGTTGTAATTTCTTGTGAGTGCCGCCAGCAACACCTAAGCTCCTAAGTTCATACATAGAGGGGACGCATAAAGTGTCATTTGCTGCATCAATTGAAGAACTGGATTTGCGATGTGCAACTTGTCCGGTCCATCATCATGCAGTGTGTCAGGCTCTGGGCGGACTATATCTGGACGAACTTGCTGGTATCATGACTCACCGGCATTTCGAGGCGGGCACTGAGATCGTACACCAGGGCGAGACGAGCAATCTGTTTGGGATCATCGCTTCCGGTGTCATCAAGCTGACCCGATTGCTTCCTGACGGCCGTCAGCATATTGTCTGCCTGCTTGCGGAAACCGATTGCATCGGTGACGTTTTCTCCTCCCAAAGTCACGACAATGCAATGTGTGTCACGGATGTAGAACTGTGTTGCTTTCACCGCAAAAAATTCGACGATATCGTCAAAAGCCACCCAACCCTTGGACATCACTTGTTACAACGGGTCACGGTGGATCTTGAAGAGGCGCGACAGTGGCTCACGGCGCTGGGCCGCAAGAATGCGGTCGAAAAAGTTGCAATGTTTCTGGTGTGGTTGTGGAACGAAGAGCATGAGCACTGCTTACATGCCCCCAAGCGCGGCAATGACCTGCTGCTGCACTTTCCGTTTTCGCGAGAAGAAATCGCCGACTTTCTGGGCCTGACGCTCGAAACTGTCAGCCGCTGCATAAGCAAGCTCGACATCGATGGTGTGATTACGCTCATCAATGCAAAGTGCATTGAAATCCGTGAGCTCGACAGATTGCGACGGATTGCCAGATCGGAAATCTGATATCTGCCTAGCGGGCGGATCGACTGCAATATCTGCCAAAACCATAGTCTTTATCGAAGCATGCCGGCCTTACGTACGGGTCATTAATTTTCCAATATCACGTTCTTCCAGTCTGAACCGTTTGAGGAAATTCCTCAAAGCTGCCTGCGGCCATTGTTGCAATGTTTGCGTTAAGTCAAGGCGAGAACCGGGAATGCGGGCCACAATCATGTGGACCGCCAGCCTTGGATTGGCAGTTCACGGGGGGCAAAGCCGAGTTGGCATGCCTTTAATCGAATATGGTCTGCGATGTCATGAACCAATCAGCCAACGGCACGCCTCATCCTCCGGTATTGGATGATCTGGTGAAACCCACGACATCAGCGCCGATTTGGAAACGTTTCTTCCCATTTGCGCCGCTCATTCTGGCAGCAACCGGCGCCGCAATCGCATTGGTGCAAAAACTGTGCGGCCTGCATGCCCTTAATTCGTTGCGACGAAGTACCCGTATCGAACCCAACCCGTTTTTTGATGAGCTGTCTTTTTCGCGGGCGGCCAGCACGTGAGTTGGACGTCAATGTTACAAGGGATGACGAAAGGCATCGATGTGCCGGCGCCGGCCCG
>JABDRA010000019.1 GCA_013041995.1 Anderseniella sp.
CATCTGGGCAGCTTCAATCGCCTCATCGGGCACCAGCAGGCAGTCATCGACATGGGTTCTGGCGATTTCAAATGCGAGCCTTCCGATTTCCGATGCTCCGAGCGAATCGGCAGCAACGCCTGAAACATCGACCTTCACAGGGTGCCCGGCAGCCCGCGCAGCATGCAGCGCAGTGCAGGTTTCCGGTTCAACAGCAATGATCCGCGTGCGCTCGCCATACCAGGCGGCAACGCCGCCGATCAGGCCGCCGCCGCCGACAGCAACAAGAACCGTGTCGAGGCCGGGGCACTGCTCCTCCAGCTCAAGGCCGAGCGTTCCCTGGCCGGCCAGCGTCGGTTCGGCATTGTAGGCATGAACCGATACCGCACCGGTTCGGGCAATATGGGCATCACACAACGCAAGCGCTTCGGCATAGTTCGCCCCGTCCTGTATGACTTCAGCACCATAGGACCTGATGCGGGCGACCTTGGCCGGTGCAGAGATCGATGGCACGAAGATGTGTGCCTCAAGCCCCAGGACTTGAGCGACATGGGCAACCGCCGCCCCGTGATTGCCGCCGGATGCCGCGGCAACGCCTGCGGTTTTCGCGGCGTCATTGCCGATCAGCGAATTGAACGCACCGCGCGCCTTGAACGAACCGGAATACTGAAAGCATTCGAGTTTCAAGGTGACCGGCTGTTCGATGCCGGGCAGCACGACCTGCATGACCGGTGTGCGGCAGATGCGCGACGCAATGCGGGCGTAGGCGAGTTCAATGTCTGTCTGGGTGATCATGTTCAGTGTGGGGTTGGATTGGGATGATAGTTATAGCTTGGAGAAGCCGGTGTCATAGTGGCTCTTTTGCGCACGCGCGGCAACCAGTGCATTGCCGATTGTCATGCATTGATCTGCATGCGAAGGCCACGGGCGTCGAATTCGGGTGTGGCGGGGAAAGTTAGGTGATCGCCTGTGGCAATGCGCTGTGCCGACCAGCAACACGCGCAGGCATCCAGAATGTCGTCATCTGCGGCTTGCGACGTCTTCCAGTGAGGATGCTGCAACCGGTCCAGCGGAAAACCGCCGGCTGTTAGCAGTGCGCGGCGTTGCTCGGCGCCTTCGGCGGTTTTCTTGGCATGCTGCAACGGGCGAGCATTGTTCATGACACAAAACGCCACTTCAGGATGGACTTCGGATATTCGGGATTGCAGTTGCGGTGTGATGGCTGCATCGATTTCGCGCATTTTGGGAAACAGCATGAAGGCCTGCTTCGAGAACTTTTTGCCCAGTATAAGAGCGTTGATGTCACAAGCCTTGCGGTAGTCGTCGGCCATGACGGCCTCGCGGCACGGTACCGGGAAAACCGATGACCGGCGTGGGCCGATGTACTGACGCGCCAGGGCTTCGCAGGACCGGGCCGTATCGGCGGGGAAACCGATTGGCATATCCACGCCGATGTGACCGGCGCGAGTGTCCAGTGCGCTGCGGATGTCCGGGATGATGTTAGCTTGTGGTGCTGCGCCGGGGTCGCCCGACCATGAAACCATGACCCAGCCCGCCTTGCAGCCGTCCAGGCCAAGAAAAAAATTCTCAGGCATTTGTGGATCGAACCGAGGTGATGTTGCCGGTGTGTGGTGGTTGATCGATCAGATCATTCCAGGCAGCGAGATCAAGCTCGTCACCGGCAGACAGCGCTGTGGCTTCAACCACGCGGAAAGCAGTGTTGCCGGCATGAAGCAGCGCATCCCTGGGCGATGACTTGAGAATCCGGGCGGCGAACACGCCGGCAAACAGGTCGCCGGTGCCGTGCGGCGGGTCGGGAAAGACCTGGGTTTCATGCAAGGTGGCAGCGTTGGATTCGACCAGCAGATTGCCGATACCCAGCGTGTCCGGAAAGGCTGACGTGACCACGGCAGTGTCTGCTCCAAGCGAGCGTGCCGCATGGACCAGGGACGTGTTGTCGCTGCTTTTGTCTCCGGTCAGCACATCGAGTTCAAACCGGTTCGGCATGGCGATGTCAGCCAGCGGCAGCAGATGCGTCTTGATCGCGGCAATAACCTCGTCTGCTACGTACCTGCCGTATGAATCAGCGCAAACTGGATCGACAAGTACCTGGAACTGCTGGCGGGCATCCTGCAGGCGCTTGATGAAATCGGCTGCCGCTGCGACCTGGTCGCCATCACGGAAATACCCGGTCATGACGAGGTCGATCTCACGGCGCCATTCAGGTTGCTCAAAGCTTGTCAGCATGTCGGTGATGGTCTGGGGCGATGTGACCATGCCCGGCGGTTTGCCATGACCGGGATGATGCGCCCAGGTGACAGTGGGCACTTCCCACACGTCGATGCCGAGACGGCGTACGGCAAAGGCGGACGCCGTGTTGCCGACATAGCCGCGTGAAATGCGAGATGAGATGGAGACGATGGCCATGGGGTTTATGTGGACTCAAACGATGCCAGGATAGTTTTTGAACGGGCAGTATGTCTGAATGGTTTCTGGGTGGCTAGATGTGTTTGATTATTCCGCCCTTGTTATTGTGCGCTGCAATATATTATGAACTGCGTACATGAAGTTCATGCAGGGGAATTGCTTAAATGACTGTCAGGCCGCGCCGCAGTGTCTTGTATATGCCGGGGTCCAATACCCGTGCGCTGGAAAAGGCGAAATCGCTTGCAGCAGACACCCTCATCCTGGATCTGGAAGATGCGGTTGCACCGTCTGCCAAGGCGGACGCGCGCGGCTTTGTGTGTGATGCCGTTAAGGCCGGTGGCTACGGCAGGCGCGAACTGGTTATCCGCATCAATGCACTGACATCCGAATGGGGCATGGATGACCTGTCCGCAGCATTGGAGGCGGGACCGGATGCCATACTGGTGCCGAAAGTGTCCACACTTTTTGATATTGCAACCGTCGACAAGGCGATGGCGGATGCACCGGAGCAGGTGTCCATCTGGGCCATGATGGAAACGCCGCTGGCCATGCTGAACGCGCGCGAAATCGCATCTGCGGCCATTGAATACTCCCGCTTTGAGTGCATGGTGATGGGAACAAATGACCTGGCCAAGGAAACCGGCGCGGGCCTGGGTGGTGATCGTGTTGCCATGATGCCGTGGCTGATGACTTGCGTGGCGGCAGCGCGCGCCTACGGCGTGGCGATCATAGACGGCGTCTATAATGATTTCCGGAATGACGAAGGCTGTGCAGACGAATGTGCGCAGGGCCGGCTGGCCGGCATGGATGGCAAGACACTGATCCACCCCGGCCAGATCGTGCCGGCCAATGCGGCATTTGCGCCATCGCCGGAGCAGATTGCCGCGGCCAACGATATTATCGCGGCGTTTGCCCTGCCGGAGAATGCCGGTCTCGGCGCCATCAATCTCAATGGCCGTATGGTCGAATTGCTGCATTGTGAAATTGCGCGAAAGACGGTTGCCATGAGCGAGGCGATCTCTGCGCTGGAGGAAACATCATGAGCATGACATCCAGCAAGACCACGTCAGGCAATTTTTTCGAGGACTTTTCGGTCGGCCGGATTATCCGGCATGCGGTTCCGCGCACGGTGGGCGAAGGCGAACGCGCGCTTTATACCGGGCTTTACGGGATGCGCTGCGCGGTCCAGTCGTCGGACGCGTTTGCCAGGGCGATCGGGTACAAGGAATTCCCGCTGGACGACATGCTGGTGTTCCACATCGTGTTCGGCAAGACCGTGCCGGATATTTCCCTCAACGCGGTTGCCAATCTGGGGTATGCGGACTGCCGCTTTCTGAAACCGGTTTTTGCCGGGGACACGCTGCACTCGCAATCTGAAGTGATCGGTGTGAAGCAGAATTCAAACGGCAAAACGGGTGTGGTCTATGTGCGCTCGACGGGGATGAACCAGCACGATGAACCGGTACTTGAGTTCGTGCGCTGGGTGATGGTGCGCAAACGTGATGCAGCATCGAACGCACCTGATCCGGTCGTGCCGGAGTTGCCGGATCACGTTTCGCCTGCCCACCTGGGGGCAGCGTGTCCGGTGATCGATCCGGCAAAGTGGGACACGGGGCTTTCCGGCTCTGCCTATTTCTGGGATGACTATCAGCCCGGTGAGCGCATTGATCATGTGGACGGCATGACGGTGGAAGAAGCCGAGCACATGCTGGCGACAAGGCTGTACCAGAACACCGCGAAAGTGCATTTCAACCAGTTCACCGAAGGCAAGGGCCGGTTTGGCCGCCGGCTGATCTATGGCGGCCACGTGATTTCGCTGGCGCGGGCCCTGTCGTTCAACGGACTGGGAAACGCATTCCATGTCGCAGCCATCAATGGCGGTGCGCACGTGGCACCCCTGTTTGCCGGTGAAACGGTCTTCAGCTGGTCTGAAGTGCGCGATACGGCAAGACTGGAGGGCCGCGACGATGTGGGTGCCCTGCGACTGCGCACTGTCGCTACAAAGGATGCATCTTGCGGCTCGTTTCCGGAAACCGGTGATGAGGGCGTTATTCTCGACCTCGATTACTGGGCGCTGATGCCGGTCAAACCATAATGGGATACGCCTACAAGGTGTGAAATTATGCCACGCTGCGCATTGCGTGTGTTGCGCTGCACATAGTATGAAGGAACCAATCCTGCCCAGACGACATCACCGGGGACAATCTGAATGGCGAATTCACCAATGAAAGAGCGACCGCTCTCTCCTCACCTGAGCATCTATAAACCGATGCTCACCACGATGATGTCGATCATGCACCGCATAACCGGCATGGGGTTGTATTTCGGCATGGCCCTGTTCGTGTGGTGGCTGTTTTCCGCAGCCCATTCGCAAAGCTACTTTGACTTTGTGCAGGGTTTCATCGGCTCCTGGTTCGGGCGCCTGGTGTTGTTCGGCTTTACCTGGGCGCTGGTCCACCACGCCCTTGGCGGGCTCCGGCATCTGCTCTGGGATACCGGACGCGGGTTTGATCTGGTCAAGGTCGAATGGATGGCGCGGGCGACCATTGCCGGATCGATCATTCTAACGCTGCTGATCTGGATTGCAGCCTATGCGGCGAGGTAACTGAATATGAGCATGAGAACGCCCCTGGGCAAAGTTCGCGGGCTGGGGTCTGCAAAATCCGGCACCGAGCATTTCTGGCATCAGCGGCTGACCGCAATTGCCAATATTCCGCTGGTGATCTTTCTGGCGTGGTTCTGCGTTTCCAAGGTGGGTGCTGATCGCGCGGAAATGACACAAGCGCTGTCCAACCCGCTGGTGGCGCTGATGCTGGTGTTCACCATCATCTCGATCACCTGGCACATGCGGCTCGGCATGCAGGTTGTCATCGAGGATTATATACATAACGAAGGCGGCAAGGTGATCTGCCTTCTCGGCAATACCTTCTTCTCATTGGCGGTGGCCCTGACCGGCCTGTTCGCCGTACTCAAGATTTCCTTCGGAGGCTGACCGGCACATGGCTGCGACGAACGCATACGAGTTTACCGACCACCAGTTTGACGTGGTTGTCGTCGGTGCCGGCGGCGCCGGTCTGCGCGCCACGCTTGGCATGGCCGAGCAGGGTCTCAGGACGGCCTGTATTTCCAAGGTGTTTCCGACCCGCTCGCATACGGTGGCGGCACAAGGCGGTATTGCTGCAAGCCTGCACAATATGGGCCCTGATCATTGGCAGTGGCACCTGTATGACACCGTGAAGGGGTCCGACTGGCTCGGCGATACCGACGCCATGGAGTATCTGGCCCGCGAGGCGCCTGCAGCGGTTTATGAACTTGAGCACTATGGCGTGCCGTTCAGCCGTACCGAAGAAGGCAAAATCTACCAGCGCCCGTTCGGTGGCCATATGCAGAATTTTGGCGACGGTCCACCAGTGCAGCGCACCTGCGCTGCGGCCGACCGGACCGGGCATGCCATACTGCACACGCTGTACGGGCAAAGCCTCAAACATCATGCGGAATTCTTCATTGAGTATTTCGCCATCGATCTGATCATGTCCGACGATGGCATCTGTACCGGCGTTGTGGCGTGGAACCTGGAAGACGGCACCGTGCACCGGTTTGCCGCCAAGATGGTGGTGCTGGCAACAGGCGGCTATGGCCGGTCATACTTCTCGGCAACATCCGCCCACACCTGCACAGGCGATGGCAACGGCATGGCGGTGCGTGCCGGGCTGCCACTGCAGGACATGGAGTTTGTGCAGTTCCACCCGACCGGCATTTACGGGGCGGGTTGCCTGATCACCGAAGGCGCACGCGGCGAAGGCGGTTACCTGACCAATTCGGAAGGTGAGCGTTTCATGGAACGCTATGCGCCCAACGCCAAGGACCTGGCCTCGCGCGATGTGGTGTCGCGCTGCATGACCCTGGAAATTCGCGAAGGCCGCGGTGTCGGCAAGGACAAGGATCACATCCATCTGCATCTGGATCATCTTGATCCGGCGGTTCTGCACGAGCGTCTGCCCGGTATTTCCGAGAGCGCCAAGATTTTTGCAGGCGTTGACCTGACCCGTGAACCGATCCCGGTTCTGCCGACGGTACACTACAATATGGGCGGCATTCCAACCAACTATTGGGGCGAGGTGCTCAACCCGACGAAAAAGGACCCGGACGCCATTCAACCGGGCCTGATGGCTGTCGGCGAGGCGGGCTGTGCGTCCGTGCACGGTGCCAACCGCCTGGGATCAAATTCACTGATCGATCTGGTGGTGTTTGGCCGTGCTGCCGCGATCAGGGCAGGCAAGGTTGTCGACCGGGACGAGCCGGTGCCGGCCGTCAATGAAGCGGCTGTCGACAAGATCATGGACCGCTTTGACGGCCTGCGTCATGCATCAGGTGCGGTTTCAACCGCAAATCTGCGGCTGGAGATGCAGCGCGCCATGCAGGAGGACGCTGCCGTATTCCGCACCCAGGACACCCTGGCACAAGGCTGCAAGCGGCTCAGCGCGGCATGGAAGAAAATGTCCGACCTGAAGGTGACCGACAGATCAATGATCTGGAATTCCGACCTGGTTGAAACCCTGGAACTTGAAAACCTGATGGCAAGCGCCATTACCACGGTTTATTCAGCCGAAGCGCGCAAGGAAAGCCGTGGTGCGCATGCACGCGAAGACTACAAGGCTGGGCCCTATGACGGGCGTGACGACAAGAACTGGCGCAAGCACACGCTGTCGTGGGTTGATGACAAGGGCAAGGTGAAGCTGGATTACCGTCCGGTGCACACAGAGCCGCTGACAACACCTGCCGAAGGCGGCATTGACCCCAAGAAGATCGCGCCAAAAGCGCGCGTCTACTAAGGCGACGGGACAGGAAAACATGGTTGAACTGACACTTCCAAAGAACTCCCAGGTCGGCGATGGCAAAGTATGGCCCAAGCCTGATGGCGCCAACCGCACGCGAGAATTCAAGGTGTATCGCTGGAGCCCGGACGATGACGCCAATCCGCAGGTCGACACCTACACAATCGACCTGGATGATTGCGGGCCGATGGTTCTCGACGCGCTGATCAAGATCAAGAACGAGATTGATCCGACGCTGACCTTCCGCCGTTCGTGCCGGGAGGGCATCTGCGGGTCATGTGCCATGAATATTGACGGCACCAACACGCTGGCCTGTACCCGCGGCATTGATGAGGTGGACGGTGATGTGCGCATCTACCCGTTGCCGCACATGCCGGTGGTCAAGGACCTGGTGCCGGACCTGTCACGGTTTTACGCACAGCATCGCTCCATCGAGCCATGGCTCAAGACCGAGACGCCTCAACCCAGGACCGAATGGAAACAGTCGCACGAAGACCGTGAAAAGCTCGACGGGCTGTATGAATGCATTCTGTGTGCGTGTTGTTCGACCTCGTGTCCGTCCTACTGGTGGAATGGCGACCGCTATCTTGGTCCCGCCATCCTGCTGCAGGCCTATCGCTGGCTGATTGATTCACGTGACGAGGCGACCGGTGAGCGGCTTGACAATCTGGAAGATCCGTTCCGGCTGTACCGGTGCCACACCATCATGAACTGCTCCAAGGCGTGTCCGAAAGGGTTGAACCCGGCAAAGGCGATTGCGGAGATCAAGAAAATGATGATCGAGCGTCGGGTGTAGACGTTTCGCGAATGCTGAAACTGCAATAGACTGATGGTACAATTGGTCTGTTGGAGTGTTACGGAAATGCGATGCCTGTCAATTTTGATCCTGTTCCTGTTTGTATCGATATCCTCACCAGCGCAGGCGTTTGAC
>JABDRA010000349.1 GCA_013041995.1 Anderseniella sp.
GGTCGGTGGTGCCTTGCGCCTTGGCACGCGACTGGATGATTACAACTCGATCTTCGGTAAATACTCCCTGACCTTTCGCGATATTGATGTTGGGCGAGTTGAGGACGCATCGCTTGCTATTCGCGAGTCTGAAGGCACTGATATCATTTCCAAAGTCGGTCTGACCTATGTGTATTCAGACCTAGATCATCCAAGCCGCCCGACCTCCGGCTTCCGCAGCAAGGTCAATGTTGAAGTGGCCGGCCTCGGCGGCGACGTCGAATGGGCCCGTGTAGATGCTTCGGCTTACTATTTCATGCCTTTGCTGTTTGATGGTATCGTGCTGAAGGTTGAAGGCAATGCGGGTCACATTGAAGCCTTCCCGGGTGGTGACAAGGTTCCGATCCTCGACCGCTTCTTCAAGGGTGGTGATTCCCTGCGCGGCTTCGCGCGCTCAGGCATCGGCCCGCGCCAGCGCAACGAGTTTGATGGCAGCTTTGATTCTCTTGGTGCCGAGACGTATGCTATTGGTACCCTAGAAGTGACTTTCCCGCTTGGCCTACCTGAATCATTTGGCCTTGAAGGATCAGTGTTCTCAGATTTCGGTACGGCATTCGGAGCGGCTGAAAGCTCACAAGTATCCGGTACTGGTACTTGTCTGGCCGACAATGGAGGAGGTATTGCCGCGGTTGCTGACTGTGATGTTGTCGGCAAAAGCATTGCCTTCCGCGCCGCAGTTGGTGCGGGTGTGATCTGGGCGTCGCCATTTGGACCGCTGCGTCTTGACGTGGCATATCCGATCCTGAAAGAAGACTTCGACGAGACCGAACTGGTCCGCTTCTCGGTGGGCACGCGCTTCTAGACCGGTTGTTGCGAGTTTGATTCAGCTTGTACCTGCAAGCTGCTGTATCTAATACTTAAAGACGGCTCTCCCGGGGGCCGTCTTTTTTATTGTCAATTTCATGGGGCACATCATGTCAGATACCAGGACACTCAAAAGTGCGGATATCGCGCGCATCATGCAGCTCTTGCCGCATCGTTACCCGTTTCTGCTGGTGGACAAGATCATCGATATGGATGGCGACCAGTCGTGCATCGGCATCAAGAACGTCACCATCAATGAACCGTTCTTTCAGGGACACTTTCCAGCCCGTCCGGTGATGCCGGGCGTTCTGCTGATCGAGGCCATGGCGCAGACCGCAGGCGCGCTGGCGCTGGACCACATGGGGGTTGAGGCGGCAGGCCAGCTGGTGTTTTTCATGACAATCGACAATGCCAAATTCCGCAAACCCGTCGGGCCTGGAGATGTGGTGCACTTCCACGTTCAGCAGACCCAGAAACGCGGTCCGGTCTACAAGTTCTCGTGTGAGGCGAAAGTGGATGGGGTCAAGGTCGCCCAGGCCGACATTGGTGCCATGCTGGCCAGCGACAGCTGACCAGCAGGCATTTGTGGTTTAGTCTTTGCGCTCAGTCACCGGGACATAGCTGCGCTCGGTCGGGCCTGTGTAGAGTTGGCGCGGACGGCCAATGCGCTGGGTTGGATCCTCGATCATTTCCTTCCACTGGGCAATCCAGCCAACTGTGCGGGCTACCGAGAACAGCACCGTGAACATGGAAGTCGGGAACCCGAGAGCACGCAGCGTGATACCGGAATAAAAGTCGATATTCGGATACAGCTTCTTCTCGATGAAATAAGGATCCTCAAGCGCTATCTTTTCCAGTTCGCGGGCGACGTCAAGCAACGGGTCATCCGTAATCCCAAGCTCGTCGAGCACCTCATGCGCGGTTTTCTGCATGATCTTGGCGCGCGGGTCGTAATTCTTGTAAACCCGGTGTCCGAAGCCCATCAGGCGGAAAGGATCGTTCTTGTCCTTGGCGCGGTCAATAAATTCAGGAATTCGGTCTACACTGCCGATTTCACTCAGCATTTCCAGGGCAGCTTCGTTGGCGCCGCCATGTGCAGGACCCCACAGGCAGGCAATGCCGGCAGCGATACAGGCAAACGGGTTGGCACCTGATGACCCGGCCAGACGCACGGTCGAGGTCGATGCGTTTTGTTCATGATCGGCGTGAAGGATGAAAATGCGGTCCATGGCGCGGGCCAGAACCGGGTTTACCTTGTACTCTTCACACGGCACGGCAAAACACATGCGCAGGAAGTTGGAGGCAAAATCCAGATCATTGCGCGGATATACGAACGGCTGGCCAATGTGATATTTAAAAGCCATTGCCGCGATGGTCGGGATTTTGGCAATCATCCGGCGTGCCGCGATTTCGCGTTGATTAGGGTCAGTTATGTCGGTTGAGTCGTGATAAAATGCCGACATTGCGCCAACCACACCGACCATCACGGCCATTGGATGGGCGTCACGACGGAAGCCGGCAAAGAACCGGTTCATCTGCTCGTGGATCATGGTGTGATAGGTAATTGCGGTCTCAAATTCCTTGCGCTGGGCCGCATTCGGCAGGTTGCCGTACAACAGCAGATAGCAGGTTTCGATGAAATCACCGTGTTCGGCCAGTTCGTCGATCGGATAACCGCGGTACAGCAACATACCCGCATCGCCGTCAATATAGGTAATGGTCGATTCGCAGCTTGCTGTGGACGTAAAGCCGGGATCAAGGGTAAATGCGCCTGTGCTACTGTAAAGTTTGGACACATCGATGACTTCCGGTCCGATGCTGCCCTTGTGAACGGCCAGTTCATAGTCTTTGCCATCCAGGCTGAGTGTGGCGGTGCGGTTTGTTTCCGACATTTTTTAATTTCCTCTCGCAAGCGGATAAATTCAAGGCTGCTGAAGCTCCCGAACGGGGTATCAGCCGCCAGATCAGTTTCCGGTCAGGTGCAGCCACCTGTCTGGAAATACTTTGATCGCTTGTAGGGTGTCATGAGCAACTGAAGTGCGTTGAAGAAACACAAATCGCTCTAGCGGGAGAGTGTGACAGTTTGCCCTCAGGTTGTCTGCTTCACAGTTTCCGCCCAGTCACCTTGTCTGCGCTTAACACTGGCGTGTCGTGCTGCAATCTGCAATTTGCAGTGTCAGAATGCAATGCGCAATTTGTTTAGCTTGCATTGCAGCAATTTTCAAGACACCGACCAGTGCAACCATGCTGGACAAGCAGATTTACAGGTCTTTCAGGCGGCCCAGTGCTTCTTCGCGTCCCAGTACTGCCAGAACATCGAATATGGGCGGAGACTGGGTGCTGCCGGTTAAAGCAGCCCGCAAGGGTTGGGCCACCTTGCCCAGTTTCAGGTCCTGTGCCGTGGCAAAATCGCGAACCGCCTGTTCCAGTGATTCGACCGTCCAGTCAGACTGTTTCTCGAGTGCCGGCAACAGACCGGCCATAACTTCGCGTCCGCCATCATCCAGCAGACCGGCGGCTTTTTCTTCCATCGCCAGCGGGCGTCTGGCAAACAGGAATTGCGATGATGTCTGCAATTCGATGAGCGTCTTTGCCCTTTCCTTCAATCCCGGCATGGCTAAAAGCAGCTTTGCCCTGTTGTCGGGCTCAGCAAGTGCCGAGAGCATTTCCGGGCCGCCATCCACATGCGGCAGGACCGCCACCAGGGCGTCCAGTAATTCGCCATCCGGCGTGTCGCGCATATAGAGGCCGTTCAGGTTTTCCAGCTTGGCGAAATCAAACCGGGCGGCTGATTTGCCGATCCCGCCCAATGTGAACCATTCAATCATCTGTTCGGTTGAAAACACTTCGTCATCGCCATGGCTCCAGCCCAGGCGGGCAAGATAATTG
>JABDRA010000354.1 GCA_013041995.1 Anderseniella sp.
GTCCGAAGCAACCAACACGCAGGTTTCCATGCGGATCAAGGACACCCACGCGGTTCTTGAGGTGTCCGACGAACACGCAGACGATGTGCGCAAGGCGCTGGCTGAATTGCGCCCGGCCATTCGCGTCATGAGCGTTGGCGACATAATCGAGATTTACAAGGAAGTGGGCCTGCCAAAGGATGTAGCCGAGCGATTTGAGCTGGCGCAGATGAGCGGCAGCCACGGCATCGGGCACACCCGCATGGCGACCGAGTCTGCCGTGACCACCATGGGTGCGCATCCGTTTTCAACCGGATCCGACCAGTGCCTGGTGCACAATGGCTCGCTGTCCAATCACAACAGCCTGCGGCGCAAATTGAAGCGCGACGGCATTAAATTTGAAACGGACAATGATTCAGAAGTTGCCGCTGCCTACCTGACCAACAAAATGAACCATGGCAGCAATCTTGGCGAGGCGCTGGAATCCAGCCTTGATGACCTCGACGGGTTCTTCACCTTTGTTGTCGGCACCAAGGACGGGTTTGGTGTGGTACGTGATCCTATCGCATGCAAGCCTGCCGTCATGGCGGAGACAGACCAGTACGTGGCGTTCGGATCGGAATACCGGGCACTGGTCAACCTGCCAGGTATCGAGCAGGCCCGCGTGTGGGAGCCTGAGCCCGCAACCGTCTATTTCTGGGAGCACTGAGCCATGCAGACCATCGATATGGCTTCCACTCCACTTCGCGAGACAAACTCAACACTGCAGGCCCAGAAGGCCGATACCAACCAGAAGGCCTGGGAGATCGTGAACCCCAAGGGCAGTCACGCCATTGCCTGCGGCCTGGACGGCCCCATAGAGGTTACCGTGCGCGGCTCCACCGGGTATTACTGCGCCGGCATGAACAAACAGGCCCACATTCATATTGTAGGTTCCGCCGGTCCCGGCGTTGCGGAAAACATGATGTCCGGCACCGTTATCATTGACGGCGACGCCAGCCAGTATGCCGGTGCCACCGGTCATGGCGGCCTGCTGGTCATCAAGGGCAATGCCTCATCGCGCTGCGGTATTTCCATGAAAGGCATCGATATCGTCGTGCACGGCAATATCGGCCATATGAGCGCTTTCATGGCCCAGTCGGGCAACCTCGTTGTACTGGGCGATGCCGGTGATGCGCTGGGTGATTCCCTGTATGAAGCACGGCTTTTCGTGCGCGGCACGGTCAAGAGCCTGGGCGCGGACTGCGTCGAAAAGGAAATGCGGCCCGAGCATCTTGAGATTCTGAAAGACCTGCTGGAGCGCGCAGGCGCAGACGCCAGACCCGGGGAGTTCAAACGCTACGGCTCGGCCCGCAAACTCTATAATTTCGACATTGACAACGCGGCTGCGTATTAGGGGTGAGAATGAACAAGATAACCAAGGATGTGTCCGGCATTCCGCGCACGGTACCGCAGAAACCTGCTACATTCACCGATCCGGTCAATGCCGAAATTCGCCGCGCCGCGGCGACCGGCATTTACGACATTCGCGGTGGCGGAGCAAAACGCAAGGTACCGCATTTCGACGACCTGCTGTTTCTCGGGGCTTCGATTTCGCGTTATCCGCTGGAAGGGTATCGCGAAAAGTGTGAGACGAAAGTTGTGCTCGGCACCCGGTTTGCCAAGAAGCCGATTGAACTGGATATCCCCATTACCATTGCCGGGATGAGTTTTGGTTCGCTGTCCGGCCCGGCCAAGGAAGCGCTGGGGCGCGGCGCAAGTGCTGCCGGCACCTCAACCACGACCGGTGACGGCGGCATGACGGAAGAAGAACGCGGTCATTCCGACAAGCTGGTTTACCAGTACCTGCCATCGCGCTACGGCATGAACCCCGACGACCTCAGGCGCTGCGATGCGATTGAGGTTGTGGTTGGCCAGGGGGCGAAACCCGGCGGCGGGGGTATGCTGCTGGGCCAGAAAATCTCCGACCGTGTTGCGGAAATGCGCAACCTGCCCAAGGGCATCGACCAGCGTTCGGCCTGCCGTCATCCCGACTGGACCGGCCCGGATGACCTGGAAATCAAGATCCTGGAACTGCGCGAAATCACCAATTGGGAAAAGCCTATCTATATCAAGGTCGGTGGCGCGCGGCCCTATTTTGACACCACCCTGGCGGTCAAGGCCGGCGCGGACGTTGTCGTGCTTGACGGTATGCAGGGCGGCACGGCGGCAACGCAGGATGTGTTCATTGAACATGTCGGCCAGCCGACGCTGGCCTGCATTCGCCCGGCGGTTCAGGCCCTGCAGGACCTCGGCATGCATCGTGAGGTGCAGTTGGTCGTGTCAGGCGGTATTCGCACCGGTGCCGACGTTGCAAAGGCGCTGGCGCTGGGTGCCGATGCCGTATCCATCGGTACTGCGGCCCTGATTGCGTTGGGTGACAATGATCCGCGCTGGGAGGCTGAGTACAACGAACTGGGCACCACAGCCGGTGCCTATGACGACTGGCATGAAGGCAGGGACCCGGCCGGTATCACGACCCAGGATCCCGACCTCATGGCTCGCCTCGACCCGATCGCAGGCGGGCGCAGACTGTCCAATTATCTCAAAGTGATGACGCTTGAGACACAGACCATCGCGCGGGCATGCGGCAAGAACCATGTCCACAATCTGGAACCCGAAGACCTGTGCGCACTGACCGTGGAGGCATCGGCCATGTCGGGGGTGCCGCTTGCCGGGACGAACTGGGTTCCCGGGCACGACGGGAAATACTAGAAACACATACAACAACCACAGAGAATTCCGGGAGGAAACAAATCCATGGCAACTGATCTGGCCCAATTCGCCAAGGAAAACGGCGTCAAATATTTCATGATATCGTTCACCGACCTGTTCGGCGGCCAGCGGGCAAAGCTGGTTCCGGCGCAGGCCATTGCCGACATGCAGAAAGACGGAGCCGGGTTCGCCGGATTTGCCACCTGGCTCGACATGACCCCTGCCCACCCGGACATGCTGGCAGTACCTGATCCTGCGTCAGTCATACAACTGCCGTGGAAAAAAGACGTTGCATGGGTCGCCGGCAATTGCGTCATGGAAGACCAGTTCGTTGCTCAGGCACCGCGCAACGTACTCAACCGGCTGGTCGCGGAAGCAGGCGACGAAGGCATGCGCGTAAAGACCGGCATCGAGGCTGAGTTCTTCCTGCTGACGCCGGATGGGTCACAGATTTCCGATGAATACGACACCGCTGCAAAACCCTGCTATGACCAGCAGGCGGTGATGCGGCGCTATGATGTCGTCGCTGAAATCTGCGACTACATGCTGGAGCTGGGCTGGGGCCCCTACCAGAACGACCATGAAGACGCCAACGGACAGTTCGAGATGAACTGGGAGTTTGACGACACCCTGAACACCGCAGACAAGCACTCGTTCTTCAAGTTCATGACGAAGTCCGTTGCGGAAAAGCACGGATTGCGTGCGACATTCATGCCGAAACCGGTTGAAGGCCTGACCGGAAACGGTTGTCACGCCCACATTTCCGTCTGGGACAAGGCGGGCAAGGTCAATGTGTTTGCCGATGACGACATGGAACTTGGCCTGTCGGCAAAGGGGCGAAACTTCCTCGGTGGCATCATGAAGCATGCTTCCGCCCTGGCCGCGATCACCAATCCGACGGTAAACTCCTACAAGCGCATCAATGCGCCGCGCACCATGTCAGGGGCAACCTGGGCACCCAACACGGTGACATGGACCGGCAACAACCGCACCCACATGGTCCGCGTACCGGGCCCGGGTCGGTTCGAACTCCGGCTGGCGGACGGCGCTGCCAATCCGTACTTGCTGCAGGCGGTTATCATTGCTGCCGGTCTGGATGGTATTCGTACCCAGGCTGGTCCGGGCAAACGCCATGACATCGACATGTATGCCGAAGGCCACAAGGTCAAGGGAGCGCCCAAGCTGCCGCTCAACATGCTCGATGCATTGCGCGAGTTTGACAAGGACAAGGGCCTGAAAGCCGCCATGGGTGATGAATTCTCCGCTGCCTACCTGAAAATGAAGCATCAGGAGTGGAATTCATTCACGTCGCATTTCTCGCAGTGGGAGAAAGACAACACGCTGGATATCTAGATCGAATACCTGCTGGTAAACAGGTGTCAAAACTGATTTAATCCAACGAGTTATCAGTCACATTTAATGGAGCGTCCGAGTGCTTCCCGATGAATTGCGCAATCACTTCCTGACCTGGCAATGCCGCATAAGGCAGATCGCCATGCGGGAACAGGAAGGCCGTCCCAACCAGGGCATGCGGCCACGGGTTCTTGATGCAAGCGGCAAGCAACTGTCGGCAGGCATTATTGTCCTGCTGGTGCGCGAGGACTCATTTGAAAGCACCGAGTTCCTGAAGTTCCAGGTGCAGAAGTACAATGATCCGCAGGACGTGTACAAAAAGGCGCTGATCTTCCTGCAGTCCACTCACTATCATCGCGCTGCTGAGTTTTCAGATGAAATGACGGGCCTCTTCAGCAAGGGCTCAGCCCTTGTCGAGGGCATGATGAGCGGCGAAAAGGTCACGCTGCAATTCAGCCAGTTTTCGCAGAATTACAGCATACCGTGTCGGACGCGTTTGCTGGAAACAGACGAAGCCGCCTATCAGGCAACGCTTTGGCACAACCGGGTATTCAATCCCAATATCGGCGAAGATATCGAAATAGTGGGGTTTCAACCTGATTGGAATGAAACTGCCATGCTGATGGACAGCGGCGCAAAAGCGGCGGGCTAAGCCAACACTTTTAACAGTTCTGCCATATATGGGCCCGGCAACACTGCACCCTCCGCAACCTTTCACCTGCTCCTAAATGGATACCGCTGCAAGATCTCCTTCCATCGGTTCGATCGGCAGCGGCGGATTGGCGGAGTCCAGAAACTCCACGGTTGTAAAGACCAGCGGAGTGTCTCCAATATTTTCGAGGTCGTGCATGAAGAATTCGCCTTCAGCAAATTTGTGATGCTGGGTATCGCCATTCTGATATTCAATCTCTGAAATACGTCCATTATTGAAATGCGACCGGGCCTTGCCCGGCCCGTGAATAGTCCAGAAATAATCCAATTGATGTTTGTGTACGGGTAACCGGTCACCGGGCTGGCAGACAATGTGCCAGACGCGAACCCGTTCGGTGTGAGAAACCAGCCTGGAGCCAACCCGGGCATTTGCCTTGTTGGTTTCAAATTCTTTTTGAACATACGCGGGAATGAATGTCATGTGGCGTTCCTACACTTCCGCGTAAACAGACACCAGCGTGGCGCAGGTCAGCACCATATCCGGATCGGAATAAATCATGCGCGTGTGCAGGCCTTTCTTGCCAAAGGCTTGATTGATCATGTGTGAAGCGCCATTGAGCGCTGATGCCTGGTCGGTGAAGCCCGGCGCACAATTTATCGACCCTTCAAGCCGCACAATGCGCCGGATCCTTGAGAGACTGCCAACGGCAGACTTCAGTTGGGCAATCACATTAAGCGCACTTAGGCGGAATGATTGATAGCCCTGTTCAACAGTCAAGTCGGATCCCACCTTGCCGACGAACTTCATGTCGCCGTCAATCCATGGCAATTGACCGGATGTCATCAACAAATTCCCCGTTATGACCCAGGGTGCATAATCTCCAACCGCACCAGGAACAGGCGGAAGCTCAATGCCCAGCGCCGCTAGACGTTCTTCAGGCGTGGCAAACTCACTGAGTGCTTCAAATTTTGGTGTCGTGTCTGGCTGCATCGGCCCTTTGTCTCCCTGTGGATGGACTAATCGGGTACCACTTGAGGCGCTCATGGC
>JABDRA010000356.1 GCA_013041995.1 Anderseniella sp.
CCATCAATGAGTCTGACATGGTCCTGATGCTGGATCCTGACACTCTGCATGTCGATCCGTTCTATGCCCAAAAAACCGCGGCTGTGTTCTGTGACATTCTTGAGCCGGGCACCGGAGAGGCGTATGAGCGCGATCCGCGCACCACTGCCAAGAAAGCTGAAGCCTATGTGAAATCAACCGGTATCGGTGATTCAATCACTGTCGGCCCGGAAGCGGAATTCTTCATGTTTGACGACGTGCGCTTTGGTTCCGATCCGTACAACACCGGCTTCAAGGTGGACTCGACCGAGCTGCCATCCAACATGGATGCCGAATATGAAATGGGCAATATGGGTCACCGCCCGCGCACCAAGGGTGGTTACTTCCCGGTCAACCCGGTCGATTCAGGCCAGGATATTCGTGGTGAAATGCTGGCCGCCATGGCCTCCATGGGTGTTACGGTTGAAAAGCATCACCACGAAGTGGCAGCCGCCCAGCACGAACTCGGGATCAAGTTCGAAACGCTGACGAAGTGCGCCGACCAGTTGCAGATCTACAAGTACGCCATCCACAATGTCGCGCACCAGTACGGCAAGTCGGCAACCTTCATGCCGAAGCCCGTGTTCGGTGACAATGGTTCAGGCATGCATGTTCACCAGTCGATCTGGAAAGGCGGCAAGCCGTTGTTCGCCGGCAACCAGTATGCTGACCTGTCGGAGATGTGCCTCTACTATATCGGCGGCATCATCAAGCACGCCAAGTCGCTGAACGCCTTCACCAACCCGTCGACCAATTCCTACAAGCGTCTGGTGCCCGGTTATGAAGCCCCTGTGCTGCTGGCGTACTCGTCGCGCAACCGGTCTGCCTCGTGCCGTATTCCATGGACAGCCTCGCCGAACGGCAAGCGTGTTGAAGTCCGGTTCCCCGACCCGACTGCAAACCCATACCTGGCGTTTTCCGCCATGGTCATGGCTGGCATGGACGGCATCATGAACAAGATCCATCCGGGCGACCCGATGGACAAGGATCTCTACGACCTGCCGCCGGAAGAACTGAAAGACATCCCGACGGTTTGTGCATCGCTTCGCGAGGCCCTTGAATCGCTCGATGCCGACCGGGAATACCTCAAGGCTGGCGGTGTGTTCTCCGACGACCAGATCGATGCCTATATCGATCTGAAAATGGAAGAGAACATGCGCTACGAAATGACTCCACATCCGGTCGAGTACGACATGTACTACTCGGTCTAAAACACACATTCGGTCCGGCCGCCCTCGCCGGACCGGTAAATCGGGCTGGTTTTTGCTTTTGCAGGCAGGAGCCAGCCCTTTTTGATGACAGGCACCGTGTCCGTTAACCTTTCGGTAACCGGCATAGGTTTTAGTCTTCGCAGATGGATATCTGATTCTGGAAACGGGACGCGCGCGATGGACGATTTTTCCAAATTTGGCTTTTGCCTGATCGGCATGCTGGCGCTGGTTCTGCTGGCCGTCACACCGAATTCCGCAACGTCCAACGGCATTGCCGGTTCGCTGGGCCACCCCGCACCGGTCAGCCTGCCGGTTTCATAGAAAACCGACCATGCCAAAACTCATGTAGTATTTTCGCTTTTCGTTGCTGTTAAGCGAAGTATGGCATAGCGCGTTGGCCGAACCCCGCGCCCTCGACACCGCAATGCGTTCAGCCTCATGGTGGTATGTGATCATCATTCGATGACACGCATCGACCCGATTGATCGTCGCAAACTCCCTTGCCAATTCCCCTGTCCTGCGTCAGTTTCCCCACACGTGAGAACACATGGATTCTTCATTTATGACAGACGTTGGCGGCAAGCGCTCTGAACTGCTGAGCGACTGGCGGCTGCTTCTGTTCGGTACATTAGCGTCGTTGGCATCCGCGCCCGGCCAGACCCTCGTCATTTCCTTGTTCAATGCCGACATTCGCGCCGCTTTCAACCTGAGCCACGGAGAGTTTGGCACCGCTTACATGATGTCCACGCTTGCAAGCGCGGTTGTGATCTTGTGGTCGGGCAAGCTCATCGACCGATATGATCTGCGCATCGTGTTCGGCGTCACCACCATAGGTCTTTGCCTGGCCTGTCTGGTCGCCGGCAGCAGCACCGGGTGGCTTACACTTCTGCTGGCCCTGTTCCTGTTGCGCCATTTCGGCCAGGGCCTGATGAGCCACATCGCCGTTACATCGGTAAACCGCTATTATCAAACGGTGCGTGGCAAGGCGTCGGCAATCGTCAATCAGGGATTCACGCTGGCCGAAGCGACACTGCCGATCACGATTTCAGCCCTGATCGCGGCGATAGGCTGGCGCTATTCGTGGTACGTGCTTGGCGTGATTGCGGCCTGCATCGTGTTACCTCTGCTGTTGGTGCTGATCGCCGATCATCGCCGCCGCCATGGCCGGTATCTGGATCAGATGGCGCTGCTCGAGGCAGACACCAGCACTGAAAATTTATCCCAGACCCAACGGCAGTGGACCCGGGCAGAAATGCTGCGTGACCCGAGGTTTTATGGCGTGCTGCCGGTCGTACTGGCGCCTGCGTTCCTGAATACCGGCTTGATGTTTCACCACCAGCACATCGTCCTGTCAAAGGGCTGGGAACTGGAAACCTGGTACCTTCTGCTGATGGCATATGCGGCGTCATCGATAACGTTTTCCATGCTGGCCGGTATCCTGGTCGACCGGAACGGCGCGCGCTCCCTGATGCCGCTGTTCACCTTGCCCATGGTACTGGGCGGGTTGGCCCTGATGGCCGGAAACAACGATGCCTGGATATTCGGGGTACTTCTGTCGTTTGGTGCGGCAGCCGGTATGACCAGCGCCGTCACTGCTCCGTTCTGGGCGGAAGTCTATGGCGTGCAGCATTTGGGGGCAATCAAGGCAGTCGCCACCGCTGTCATGATTTTTGCCAGTGCCATGTCCCCTGCACTTTATGGCGCCATGTTTGATGGCGGCGTGACCATACCGTCGATCGGCCTCCTCAATATCGTTTTCGTGCTTGTCGCGTCTGCATGCGCGTGGCTGGCCTTGCGCAAATCATGACCGGGGAGATTTACCGTCCGCCGGCAGACACCGGCCTTGACGTCATCCATCTGGACGCTGATCTGCTGGTGTTGAACAAGCCATCCGGACTTCTGTCGGTTCCCGGAAAAAGTGCTGACCTGGCAGACTGCCTGGAAGCGCGTGTCCACGCGGTCAATCCAGGTGCGCTCATTGTACACAGGCTGGATCGTGACACGTCAGGAGTGTTCATCATGGCCATGAATGCCACCGCTCAACGCCATCTGGGCCTGCAGTTTGAACGCAGGCACCTGTCCAAGACCTACCAGGCCATCGTTGTGGGTCAAGTAGCCGCTGACGATGGTGAAATCGACCTGCCGCTGATCGCCGACTGGCCCAACAGACCGCGGCAGAAGGTGTGCCAGGAAACCGGCAAACCGGCCCTGACCCGGTGGCGCGTCATATCGCGCACTGACAGGTCGAGCCGTCTGGAACTTTCGCCACACACTGGCCGGTCACATCAGTTGCGGGTCCACCTGAAAGAGATCGGCCACCCGATACTTGGCGATCCGCTTTATGGTGATGCATCCGCCGCGCCACGGCTCATGCTTCATGCTCATACGCTGACCGTTCGTCATCCCACCGGCGGTGCGGTCGAAACATTTTGTGCCGATGTGCCGTTCTAGCGACACTGATATTCAACGCAAATCAGAATGCTGTTTTGCCTATTGCGCCGGCCACCAGTCAGATGGCAACAGCCCGGTTGTAACTCCATAAAGC